>JAAYQE010000218.1 GCA_012519455.1 Syntrophomonadaceae bacterium | reverse complement strand
GATCAAACTCTCCGTTAATATCGAAGAGCTGTTCTAGCTCCTTTTTTCTTGCTTCGCTTTGTTGTCCTCTTACGAGGTCCTCACTTGCGTTCAGGTTTTTCGCAACTGTTCAGTTTTCAAGGATCAGCCTATTGATCTACTATGACTTAAAATTGCCTTTCGGCGTAACGAGGTTTATCTTAGCATATCATCTTTCAACTGTCAACTATTTTTTAGCCAAATTGTTTTCGCAAATTTCCTGTGAGAGCTACTTTTCCGTGTAATCGCTCACGTACGGAACCTAAAACAATATACCACGCTCTTCTAGTAGGGAGCAAGTAACGAATTCATTAGATAAATAGCGAAAAACTAAAATGTTCCTATTCTGCCTGCCGTATGCTCCTTCTCAGATTATCTTATTAAAATTATTGTATTCAACCGGCAACACTTCGTTTAATCCGCTCGGGGACGCATCGTAGGGAACAAAATGACGTCGCGTATGGAAGCGGAATTAGTTAAAAGCATTATCAGTCGATCAATGCCAATACCCATACCGCCTGCTGGAGGCATACCATATTCTAAAGCCTGAATATAATCTTCATCCATCATATGCGCTTCCTGGTCCCCAGCTACTCGTTTTTCCACTTGCTTCATAAATCTATCTTTCTGATCTATGGGGTCATTAAGCTCAGAAAAGGCGTTAGCTATTTCCCGACCAGCTATAAAAACTTCGAATCGATCCGTATAATTCGGATCTATTTCATTTCTTTTAGCTAAAGGAGATATTTCTATCGGATGATTAGTTACAAAAGTAGGCTGCACTAGATGAGGCTCTACCAATGCTTCGAAAATTTCGTTAATTACCGTCCCTTTAGTAGCCTGTGCATCCAATTCCAAGTCTAGCTCTTTGGCTAAGTCACGGGCCTTTGCATCTGTTGCCACCCGCGAAAAATCTAAGCCCACATACTTTTCTATCGCTTCTAACATCGTTAGGCGATCCCATGGGGGCGTCAAATCAATCGTAATTCCTTGATAAGGAATGGCGAGAGTCCCAAAAACCTCCTGGGCCAACGAGGATACTAACTGTTCCGCTAGATCCATCATATCCCGATAATCAGCGTAAGCCTGATATAGCTCCAGCATGGTAAACTCTGGATTATGTTTGGTCGATATCCCCTCGTTTCGGAAACTACGATTGATCTCGTATACTCTCTCAAGTCCTCCAACCAGGAGTCGCTTGAGGTAGAGCTCCGGAGCTATCCGCAGGTATAAATCTAAATTAAGGGCATTATGGTGGGTTGTAAAAGGTCGTGCCGCAGCCCCTCCAGCAATCGTCTGCATCATAGGCGTTTCTACTTCTAAAAACCCCATATTATCTAACTGACGTCGTAAATTACGAATGATCTTACTACGTAGTATAAAAACCTGTCGAACCTCTGGGTTAACGATTAAATCCAGATAACGTTGACGATACCGCAAATCAACGTCTTTTAGGCCATGCCACTTTTCAGGAAGAGGGCGCAAAGACTTAGCTAATAACGTTATCGTTTGCACTGCTACCGAAATCTCTCCTCGCTTGGTTCGAAAAACGTTTCCCTGTACCCCAATAATATCCCCCATGTCCAAACGAGAAAATAGGTCATAACCCGCTTCTCCCACATCATTTTTACGTACATAAATCTGGATTTGGCCACTTAAATCTTGAATATTCCCAAAGCTGGCCTTCCCGTGAATTCTTTTGGCCATTAATCGACCAGCGATAACGGTTGACTGATTTTCCAGTTGCTCAAAATTATTCAGGATTTCCTCAACCTTATGGGTAACTTCAAATCTGCCTCCATAAGGATTTACTTTTTGGGCATAAAGCTCGTCTAGTTTATTAAGCCGGACCCGCCTTAATTCGTTAAGGTCGTTAGCATCATCTGCCAAGTTTAATTCATACTCTTTTTCTTTAACCAAATCTTTACCCCCTGCTCCTCGTTTCTCACATAAAACCCCGTGCCAAATGGCACAGGGTTATTAGACGCCTCCTAATTCCATACCCACTAACGACAAATGTCCATAATCTGATACTGAAGTCTTCCCGCGGGAACTTTTACCTCCGCTACATGTCCGATAGATTGGCCTAAAATGGCTCGACCCACAGGCGATTCCGTAGATATTTTCTGCGCCCGAGGATCGGCCTCTGCCGAACCAACAATCGTGAAAGCGATTTCCTCCCCATAGGTAAGATCTTTCAATAAAACCTTACTTCCAACTGATACCACATCAGTGGCAATCTCAGCGTCGTCAATTACCCGAGCGCGTCGAAGGGTTTTTTCAACCGTTAAAATCCGCCCCTCAATAAACGCCTGTTCGTTTTTAGCATCCTCATACTCTGAATTTTCCGAGATATCCCCAAATTCAATTGCTTGCTTGATTCTTTCTGCTACTTCACGCCGTTTGACGGTTTTCAACTGCTCTAATTCTGACTCCAATTTTTTTAAGCCATCCAGGGTCAGGATTACCTCCTTGTCGGGCATTTACCTCGCTCCTTTATTGTTAAAATAGGCACTTATCTTTAATACCGTCCTTCTTCAGTTAATTGATTCCAGACTTCACCCACTAACCCGAGTTAACACCCGCCCGGCAAATGCATGTTAAACCCAAAATCGGCATTACAACCATAAGAAGCACTAGGGTCTTTGTGACCCTAAGTGCTCGTACCTTAAGACTCACTTTGTTCTTAGTTTGCTATTATATAGAGCGACCTCTACCTTGTCAAGGCATAAATTATAGGGTTATTATTTAATACACTAAGCTTAATCATTCCCCGGCTAAGTAATATAACCGGGGCTTAAATCCGGCCTGGATACCGACCCGTTCGATCTGCTCCACTTGTTTAATGGTCACGTCCTCCCCGGAAGCTGGTAAAACAAGGCGGTTATCCATCGCTAAAATAATCGTTTCCACCATAGATGCGGGAAGGATTAGCCGTGGTGCCGGTTGATCTAAATCCCGAGACAATTGTCTTAACCAGGGTGACCAAATTTCTGAAGATATAGAAATCAAAACCTTAAAAAAGGGGCAAATTCTCCCTTGAATAATGCCGGGACTTTCTACCATTAAACTTGGTACCCAATAAATATCTGACCGGCGGAGAAATTTTGTTTTAAAAATTCGACTATTGACCCCAATTACCCAGGTACCGGATGCTAAAAGGTCTAATTCTCTTCCCCCCCACTTACCGGGTTGCTGATCAGCCAAGACTAACACTTCAGCCTCTTGAAAAGCTGTAGCTGCTTCCCGTCCGTTACGTACGGTTACACCGGTATCATAAAGGATGCGGGAAGCTAGATGTTGAAAATGCGTCTCTGAACTCCCGATTAACGTAAGGTATTGACATTGGGTAGCTAAAACCTGGGCACATAATCTCCCTAAACTTCCTTCCATGCCGGTAATTGCTACTTTTAGTCGTGATAAAGGCACCTTTTTATCTTGACTAATCTGCTGAATAAGATTACGCAATACCGAGGCCCGATAAGCATATCCCCTAGTAAAGGTAATCACTCGGTCCGTCTGTAACGTATCTTCTAATCCTTCATAATCGCTTTCCCCCACCCCTAAAACTCGGGTCTTAAAACGGGTCCTCCTTTTTTCTAATAATGAAGTACTCGGCCCAGAGAAGTACTGCCTCTTACTGACCGGCTTTCTCAGGGAAACTTTTTGCGGTATACAAATTAATTTTCCCTGTATCACCGGTTGAGCCGGTACCGATAAAATTTCTAGTTTAGCTCCCGTAAAAAAAGGCAACCGGGACAATAGTTGAGGCCAGAAAACCGGCTTACCGGCTGATTCCGCCTGAACCAGCAAGGTAAAGTCATTCATTTCGCTGCTCCTTATTTAGACTTAACGCGGCCAGCTCAAAACAAAAAGCATAGATCAACCTTTCGGGTAAATTCTATGCTCAATAAGTTATTCCTATTCAACTATCAATCATTTTCTCAGTAATCCAGCAGCGTATTTATCTATAACTACCGCAAAGATTAACAATCCTAGGTTCTATTTGTAGCCGGGCTAAAAGTGCAGAATAATCAGCCGGCGTAATTTCTTCTGGATGCTTACCCAGAATACTAACTAGCACTCCTTCTATAACGTTAGTTCCAAAAGAACGTCCTTCTAGTTCGGGAGTGGTGGTTACTAGTTGACTAATCCCTCTATCCTTTAAAAAATCTAGATCCTCAGTTGTAATCGAATTGGTAATAATTATCTGTCCATTCATCTTCTTGGGCATATAGCGCCGGATAAAATGAAAATCTCCCGCAATTATCTCTGCTGCATGATAAAACGAACTGAACTTAGGCACTACCTGTTCCTGCTTTTTGCCGGTTGGATAAAGAACACGGAAAGGCAACTGACTAACTAACGGGGCTAAGCAGTGGGCTACCCGTTCCAGAGATTTTAATGAGTGTAAAGGGATGGGTATACCCAGTCCGAAAATCAAATCTCCAAAGGTTACCCGGGCCCCTAATCGGGTAAAAGCTTCCGCCATGCCAAATCGATCAACGCCGGAAACTACTAAAACTTTACGATCTCGAAAAGGAATTAACCCTTGGGTATCTAGTTTTTCAATAACTAATTTTTCCAACGTATTTTTTAAGCCGCTCCCATCTACAATCGGCGTCGTTTCCGCGGCACTAGCAATCCGCTTCGCATCCCTTAGTATGTATCGCTTATTCCCAGCGTAAATATAAAGATCAATGCCCCCCATTCCAAAGGCATCTACCCGGCCATCCAATTCCCGGATAATGGAGATCGCCAGGTCCATATCTCCATCAGTTCCTACGCGCTCAATCCGAAACTTTTCGCCCAGGAATTCAGTTTCTACCCCATGGTTACGACGCGACGAACCCAGGCTAACACTCATTACTCTTTTCAACTTACTACTCCTTTCGAGACGTTTCCCTGACCGACCTGGGCCGGCCAGCTAAAAGGATCTGTCGAAGCAATTCTGGGTCAACCCGTTTATCCTCTTCTATCGGGGATTCCCCCAAATAGATAGGTACTACTTCTTTGTCTAATATGGTCTGAGCAATCTTGATTCGGAAATCAGATCCAATGATCACTACTACATCGAAAGTCCGTAGTTGCATCATAAGGTCCATAAGGGTATTAACCAATTCTAAAGCGCTTTGGCTCCGAATAAAATCCCATCGCTCCTGATCCGTCATCAGAAAACTAAAATCTACACCCATTTCCTTAATCACGGTGGTTAATTCTTCCTTATTTAGAATTGGAAAACCAATTACCGCTTGACGCCCTCCCTGACGAATCTCGCCGATACCCTCCAAACGATAAATAAAGGTGCGTTCCAGACCTAATCGATTAGCTACGTCTTGTTGCGATAGTCCTGTAGCTCTCAATTCCAGGATACGATCTAGCATACTAATAATTTTATCTCGATTGATCAACTTGTCTCCAATCCGAATCAGATCTCCCATTAGATTCTCCACCTTTAATAAGCTGGCCCGCTTTATTTTACATCATCTATGTTAACCAAAATTCTTTTCCGTACACATCCCGGTGTACAGAAATTGTAACAAATGCCCTGCCCAATTACAATAACCTGCCTTTGTCTATCCCTAGGGCTAAAAAATAAATGGCCTTTTAGATAAAAAGCGCCATTGCCCAGAAAATGTATCCTTTTGTTTTAATTCTTATAGTTCGGCTTCGACTTGAATCATAAAGTCATGTAGAATCTCTTCTACCCGGCTTAACGAGTCCGCCTGGTTAATCTTTTCCCGCACCCGAGCTACACCTCGATATCCCTTGAGGTAACCAACTAGATGTTTTCTCATTTCCCGTATGGCCGAATACTCTCCTTTAAGGGCTACCTCCATCTGCATATGACGTTTGGCCAGGCTTATTTTTTCCGCTAGTGTGGGCAAAGGAGGTACCGGCTCTCCTTTCAACAAAGATACCGTACGCTGAAAAATCCAGGGATTACCTAATGCACCGCGGCCAATCATTATCCCATCGCAACCGGTCATTTGTCGCATTCTCCAGGCATCCTCCGGTTGCCAGATATCTCCGTTACCAATGACTGGAATCTTAACTGTCTGCTTTACTTTTTTTATAATCTCCCAATCCGCTTCTCCAGCATAAAACTGCATCCTGGTTCGACCGTGAATCGCGATAGCTGCTACGCCTTGAAGTTCAGCCATTTGGGCCACCGCCGTGGCATTGACTTGCGTATCATCCCAGCCTTTACGTATTTTAATGGTTACCGGCACCGATACTGCCCGTACTACTTCTTCCAGGATACGAGCCATCCGGGGAAGATCCCGAAGCAAGGCTGCTCCCTCACCATTTTTGACTATTTTAGGCGTTGGACAACCAAAATTAATATCAATGATCGCAGCCCCTTCGGCTACCGCTATCTGAGCTGCTTTTGCCATAATAAATGGATCCGAACCAAAAAGCTGTACCGCTACCGGAGGAGGTTCGCCGTCCAGATCAAGTAATTCCCGCGTCCGTATACACCGCGAAGTTAGGGCCTGAGCATTGATCATTTCGGTATAAGTCAATCCACACCCAAATTCTTTAACTAAAATTCTAAACACTTTATCGGTAAATCCGGCCATCGGTGCCGCCACAACCGGATTGGCCATTTCTAATGAACCTATTTTTAATACCAGCCCAAACTAACCCCCTTAAAGCTTCAAAAATCATAATCTTAATTAAGAAAATAAAGCAAGCTACGGTTTATTTTTTTCGTAAATAATCCTTAATCCTTCCAAGGTTAGAAACTGATCAACAATATCAATCGTTCGTGATTCTGCTGCTATTAGCTCAGCTAACCCGCCGGTTGCCACCACTTTCGACTCCGGTCCTAACTCAAGCTTCATTCGTTCCACGATTCCATCTACCTGTCCGATAAAGCCGTAAACTACACCAGCCTGCATGCTGGCTACCGTATTACGCCCAATTACCGCTTTCGGTTTAACCAATTCGATACGGGGTAGTTTAGCTGCTCGTTGAAAAAGCGCTTCGGTAGAAATACCAATCCCCGGAGCAATGGCCCCGCCCAGGTATTCACCCTGTTTGGTTAAGGCACAGAAGGTAGTAGCGGTTCCAAAATCGACAACAATGATTGGCCCCCCATAGCGTTCAAAAGCACCTACAGCATTAACCACTCGGTCCGCCCCTACTTCCCGAGGGTTTTCGTATTTAATGGCAATTCCGGTTTTAACCCCGGGGCCAACTTCCAGGGGTTGTACCCCAAAATACACCTGAGCGGTTTCCTCCAGCACCGGATTTAGAGGGGGCACTACCGAGGAAATCACTACTGACTTAATCTTTCGCATGTCTAGACCCCGGTAATCAAATAAACTACGAATTAACATACCATACTCGTCCGACGTTTTCTGGCGGTCACTGGCTATTCGCCAATGCGTAATTAATTTTTCACCTTCATAAACACCAAGGACCATATTCGTATTTCCTACATCAAACACTAGAACCATATACACTCCCCCTTGCTTCAACCTGGAACCGGATTATCATCACTATTTTACCTCCAGCCCGGGGTAATGTAAACGAAGCCACCCATATCTTGAAAAAAGAAAACCCCAGGTGAAACCTGTGGTCCTGGCACACATCTCGATTAGCTTTAAATCTTTAAATATGGTAATCGTAAAGGTGCCTTAATTTTATAAGTAAAGATGTTAAGGGCTGATCCATAAGAGGGTTCTAGCCCACTGGACGACGAACTACAGCTCCTACCCTACGGGTAACTAGATGAGCAAGAAAAGCCCCAAAACCTACTTTAATAAGATCAAAGCCAATGAATGGTAAAAAAGAAACCTTGATTACGGTAGGCATGCTCATGGCCTTAACCGAAACCGCTAGATATTGCATAATGGCTCCGGCCCAAAAATTACAAGCTACCCAAATATAAGGCAAACCAATCAAATAAATTACCCCTACCCCGGCCAGCATTCCTAATCCGTAACGCCATATGCTCGGTTCCGGGTGTTTCTCTACAATCTTCCCGGTTACATAAGCTGAGGCAATGAAACCCAATAGAAAACCGAAGGTTGGTTTCAGGACATATATTGGTCCTCCAAAAGGTTCGGTAGCAAAGACCGGAATTCCCACTATACCCATTAATACATACACCAGCATACTTAGGGCTCCGAGACGTCCTCCCAACAAGGCCCCGGCCAGGAACGACATTAAAGGCAATAAGCTAAAGGGAACGAGCACGGCTCCTCCCCACTTCATAATAAAAGCGACAATACAGGTTAAACCGGTAAACAATCCAACCAGAACAATCTCCCTTACACCTAATTTAGACGGCATCCCTTCCCTTACTTGCGATTCATTTTGCATAGTTTAACCCCCTACCCTTCACTCTCTCGCCTTCTTAATGCGTGGTTTGGCTTAAACTCACACTATTGTTAACCGCGTACGCAATTTAGTTAACGATAGCACTAATAAAATTACCCGTCAAGTCTATTTTTAATTTTTTGGGGGTTTAATAATCTTCATTGGATACACCTAACCGCCTGGTTTTAAGGGGATCGTTATTTACCCCGCATAAATCACATTGACAACCCGGCAAAGAGGCGCTAAACATATTTCCGCAGTTTAAACACTTCCAGGCACTTTCCGCATTATCTGGTTGTTCAGGTGTACTCTGTCGATACCCGATCACGATGTAAACACCTCCATAAATCGATCAATAGAGCCCTCCGTTTAATTATGTCCTTATTATGCCCGGTGTAGGCTTAACTACTCCTAAAATATGCGAAGCTATCGTTACCTTAAAAGTAAAAGAGCCGGGATAAACCCGTCCCCTTTTACTCCTGATCTGGATAGAATTATAGGTTCATATCGAAAGCCTTGACCCTTAAATTTCCTCCAAATATAGATTAAATACCTGGGTTGCTCCTCGCCAAGCCGTATCGATAATTTTAAATCGTTCATTACCAATCCGTACCCGCGTACCGATTATTTCGTAGGTGGTATTATCAAATCTAAAATGGGCCGGATCGCTAAGATAGATGTAATTAAACGGTTCCCAATTACCCTTTACATAAAAGGCAACCTCATCAGACCATCCTTTTTGATAAATCGTATCCTTCAAATAAAAAACATAATCTTTCGGTTGCAGGAAGTCATCACTAGCTTCCGAAGTATCAATGGTTATAATATCCAAGGATGTATCATAATCAATTTCGTCAATATTATAGGTCCGATCATCAAAACGACATTTAAAAGTTGCATCCAAATCATACTGTTTTCCTTTTACGCGGATTATATTTCGCTTGACTACGGTTACCCGGTCTAAATCATAGGCAACATTATTAATTAAGATTACTACGCCGGCGGCATCTCGATATTGATAGTTAATTTTAGCCCACTTTTTACCGTCCGCGCCACAATTAAAGACTAACTTACTATCACGAAGCTTTACCACTTCGTTAAGTTGATAACCTATACCATTAATTAGCATTAATATTTGCTCCGCGGGATAACTTTTCCTATTAACGGTAAAATTACCCGAGGCATCAATTGAACATTCGCTAAGGGAGTGCTTATTTCCATCAATAAGAAAATATATGTTCTGTATTTTATTTAAATCTAGGGTCTTATTTCCCACAAAAATGGCGGAAATGTTAGACATCTCTGGACGTTTTATTACTACTGGCTCCGTCGGTTCCAATTGCAGCCGGGTATCGGCATTAGCTACCGTTATCACCTTTTTAACTCGGTAAAACTGGTCTCTTAGGTCAATGATTATATTATCCTGGTCTAAATTATATACACTTCCCTCAATGCGTAGTGAATACGGATCCTCCAATATTTCAACCTCGGCCAGACTATAGCCACTACTTTCTGATCCAATATACAGATCGATAAAATCCGTATTAAATTTTTGCTCATCGTAGCTAAGGTTATTTATCTTCCAATAGGCAGGTATAACTACTAAGTTTCGATTAACTACTTGAAGATTCCTTACTCCCCATCGATTGTTATTAAGGCTTATCTCCAGGTTATTAAAGCCACCATTTAATGGAAGACGCGTTGAATAATTTAAGTAAAGATTATCATTTAATTGGGAAATGGCGCTTACTCTAATCTCACGTGTATCTATTTTAAAGTTCAGGGGAAAACTCCCAATATTGTAACTTTGGTTGTAAATTTGTAAAGTATTAAGATTGTCCTTTTCTGGATTTATCGCTACTCCCGATGGATCAGGGCTAATCTTATCCGCCAAATCCGGTAGACTGATCCCTATTTTATCTAGATAAAGCCCTAGTAAAGCGCAAGCTTGCGCCCGGGTAAACAGATCAAAAGGCTTAAATTCGCCGGTCTCGAAACCTCTCATTAGCCCTTCATCATAAGCTACGGTAATAAACCCTTTATATGTACTTCTCGCTACTTGGTCCCGATCTTTAAAGGGCGGTATTTCACCTACATCTGCACTTTTACCTAAGGCCCTTACGATTGCAGCTGCAACTTCACTGCGTTTAATTGGTACATCAGGCTTAAACCCATTAGTGAACTCATTCGGTACTATAATACCGCGTTTAACCGCTTCTTCAATATGCGCCCCGGCCCAGTGATTAACGGTATCCGAAAAACTACGGCTTGCGGTTACGGCTGGAGTAACTCCCTGACCATTAAGAAGTAAACAAATAAACTCTGCTCGGGTCATGGACCGATCTGGTTTAAAGGTTTTATCTACGTAACCTTTCACGTAACCACTTTGGGCCAGACGTTGAATTTGAGTTTCTGCCCAATGGCCTTTAATATCGGAAAAAGTAAGACTCGCAGCTAAGGCTTTTCCGGGCGTTAAAATCGTTACCACTAAACTTAAAACTACCAAATATATTGTTACCTTTTTCAAGCTAACCCCCCCTTTTTTTACCTGAAATACAATATAACTATAATTGTAGCTGATTTTTATTCAAAATTATAGAGTAAGACCGAATTTTAAATTAAAGCTTAACCTTGCCCTAAGTTGGTTTAGGGCACATTGAATTAAGGTATAAAAAATAAGAACCGGTTAATGCCAATTCTTATTTTATAGATAACAATGTATTAAATAAGCCATCATTAGATAATAACCCTTATAATGCTTAATGAAACGATAAAACCCGGTTAAACTTCAATATCTAAACTAAAATCCAGGGCTTTAACCGAATGGGTAAAAGACCCCACGGAAATTAAATTAACTCCGGTAGCTGCTACCTCAACCACCGTTTCCGCGTTGATCCCCCCCGAAGCTTCTAGCCAGGCCCGACCCTGGTTTATTTCTACCGCCTGCCGAAGCATTGCCTGCTCCATGTTGTCAAGCAAGATAATATCGACCCCAACCTCCAAGGCCTCTTGCAGTTGCTCCAGGTTCTCGACCTCTACCTCCACCCGCATGGTATGGGGAATCTGTCGCCGCACCCGTTCAACAGCAGCGTAAATACCTCCGGCTAACTGGATATGATTATCTTTGATTAAAACTGCGTCATATAGCCCAAACCGATGGTTAGCCCCACCCCCCACGCGTACTGCATACTTTTCCAATATCCGAAGTCCCGGCGTTGTCTTTCGGGTATCTACTAGAGTAACGGGATACTCCTTGATTTTTTCTACATACTGCCGGGTTCGGGTCGCAATCCCGGACAGCCGCTGCAGGAAATTTAACGCTACTCTTTCTCCCGAAAGAATGCCTCTGGCCGATCCAAATACCTCAGCGATCGGATCCCCGGGTTGCAGAAGTTGTCCATCCCTTTTCCGCGCTACAAAAGTAATCTGTCGATCCAAACGCTGAAAGACCAATCGGGCTATCTCCACCCCGGCTAATACCCCGTAATCTTTACTGTGAATCAAACCTCGAGCCTGCTCTCCAGCCGGAATAATACTTTCCGTCGTAATATCCCCGGTGCCGATATCTTCAAACAGGGCCCGATCTACAATTGCTTCGAGCAGTAATTGATTCATTAACGATTATAACTCCTTTATCACTTAATGAATTTGTTTTTGTATGACAATATGCTGTCGCCACTCCTGCTCCCGGGAAGCCGGATAATCTGTACGATAATGAGCCCCCCGACTTTCCCGGCGTAACCAGGCCGCCGTAGCTACCAATCGACCCAGGAGGACTAAATTAGCCGTTTCCGCTTGGACGACTTCCTTTATCTCCAATGGCAGCTGTTTCTCGGCGGTTACTAACCAGTTAACCGCTCGTGCTAACCCAGATGCATTCCGTACTAATCCCACCTGGTCCCACATTACTTTTTGGAGACCGCAAATAGTGGCCTTAACCTCTACTAGCTCCTCAATTGCTTCGGTCGTAAACGGTAAGATCCCACGCTCCGGAAGTGATTGATAACCATCTTCTGGTGACCAACCTTGCACTTGCTCGGCTTCCTTTTCTTCAGTGTTTTCTCCTACAGCAATATGTTTACGCTCCCAAAAAGGGGTATCTTTCCATACCTCCATACAGGAACGAACGATCCGGTCCCCAAAAACCATCCCATCCAGGAGAGAATTACTCGCCAGACGGTTCGCTCCATGAACGCCGTTACAGGCTGCTTCTCCGCAGGCATAAAGACCAGGTAAAGTCGTGCGACCCCATCTGTCGGTTTTAATGCCGCCCATGGTATAATGCGCGGCGGGGGCTACCGGAATCGGTTGCGTAGCAATATCTATCCCATACGCCAAACAATTACGCGTAATACTAGGAAAACGTCGACGCACCCGTTCTGCCCCCAGATGAGTAGCATCCAAATATACGTTCCCTTCTTGCCGTTCCTGCCAAATAGCCCGAGCAACTACATCCCGCGGCGCTAATTCCGCCCGGTCGTGATAACGGGGCATAAAGCGCTCTCCCCGCTCGTTAATTAACACCCCACCTTCCCCCCTTACCGCTTCTGAAATTAAGAACCGGGGGGCATGCGCAAGGCAGAGGGCCGTAGGATGGAACTGAACGAATTCTAAATCCATAAGCCGGCAACCGGCACGATAAGCAGCTGCGACCCCATCACCGGTCGCAATAGATGGATTAGTTGTATGTTGATATAACCGGCCTGCTCCACCCGTGGCCAGTACCGTAATCCGCGCCAAGTAAAGAGCTAAACGGCCGGTTAATCGATCTATCCCTAAAACCCCAATGCATCGCCCTTGATGATTAGTTAGAATATCTAGTACCACGATATTTTCAAATACCGTTATATTAGCCGTTTGTTGACACTGCTGCACTAGCGTACGCTGAATCTCATTTCCAGTAGCATCACTGGCATGAATAATCCGCGCGTGGCTATGAGCAGCCTCGCGCGTAAAAATAATACTTCCTTCAACTTTGTCAAAATCAGCACCCATCCGGATTAATTCTCCCACCCGCGCTGGACCTTCATTAACCAAAATCTCCACTACGGACGCGTCACATAATCCGGCGCCGGCTAAGAGCGTATCTTCCTGGTGCAACCCAGGTGAATCTTGTTCATCCAGGGCTACCGCAATTCCTCCCTGGGCCAGGTCAGTATTACTGTCCCGCGTCCCCTGCTTAGTCAGTACTGTAACCGCGCCGTAATCACTCGCTTTAAGCGAAGTAAACAATCCAGCAATCCCACTTCCGACTACCAAAAAGTCGGTCTGAACCAAGTCCAGTTTGTCCGGATCAAACCCGGTTAAAAATCTTCTGGCCACGTGATACCCTCCACCGGTAAATTTATGTCCCTACGACCCTCAAAATGATCCTAGGGCTAACATTCGGTTCAGAGAGCGATTAGCAGCTACAGCAATGTTCTCCGGCACTAAAACCCGTGGACTTAAAGTCTGCAGGGTGTTACGTAGTTTTATAAGATCAATCATTTTCATATTATGACACCGCAATACCGGTGATGCCAGGTAAAACTTCCTTTCCGGATACTGTTTATTTAGTTGATAAAGAATGCCCTCTTCCGTTCCGATTATAAAACTCTGCGCCGAAGTCTTACCTACATACCGAATAATCCCAGCCGTACTAAATACTTCATCCGCTAAAGCAATCACTTCGGGTCGACATTCCGGATGCACCAGAACTTTCGCCTTGGGATATTGCTCTTTAGCAATCCGTACCTCTGCTGCACTCAAATCATGGTGTACCGGGCAATAACCCTCCCAAAAAAGCATCTTACGTCCGGTTTTACTCTGTACCCAATGCCCCAGGTTTTTATCAGGAATAAAAAGCAATGGCTTTTCTGGAGGCAAAGAGGCAACGACTTGTACTGCATTGGCCGAAGTACAACAAATATCACTCTCGGCTTTAACGGCAGCAGAAGAATTAATATAGCAAACCACCAGGGCTCCGGGCATTTTCTCCTTCGTAGCGCGTAACAAAGCCGGTTCAACCATGTCGGCCATTGGGCAGCCGGCGTTTAGTTCGGGAATTAAGACTACCCGATCGGGACAAAGTAAAGCTGCACTCTCAGCCATAAAGTGTACACCGCATACGACAATTACTTCAGCCGCAGTCTGAGCTGCTTGTTGAGCTAGTTGTAATGAATCACCAACAAAATCAGCTATCTGTTGAATTTCGGGTGGCTGATAATAATGAGCTAGAATAACAGCCTTTCGTTCTTTCCGCAGCTCATCTATTTCCTGGACCAGAGCGGCTTCTGACCCCGACCGTCCTAACAATACTTCTTGCGTCATTCCTCTCATTCTTTCCACTATTCTTCTTTTTGCTATCCTTTCCTGGTTTCTAAAATTCGATTATTGGCATCCACAAAGACTAAATCTGCCTTATAAGTACGGGCCTCGCTTTCTTCAAAAATGCCGTAGCCAATAATTATAATGATATCGCCCTTTTGCACCATACG
>JAAYQE010000217.1 GCA_012519455.1 Syntrophomonadaceae bacterium | reverse complement strand
TGTCTGGGGGCGATTTTGCAAATGTTCCTGATTAATTCCTGGCTGGCAACGTTTCATATTAAATGGCATCTACCTTTAGGGGAATTGATTGGAATCACGATCTTCATCAGCGTAATCACGGTCCTATCGGTGATAGGTCCGTTGAAAAAGACTAAAAAGATGGCGGTTGCTGAGGTGGTACGTGCTTTTTGACAACTGCCAACTGGTCTACTATTGGGATTAAACAGGGAAGATGCCGCCCGTTTTCCCTTCCTGCTTTCCACCCCAATTATCCTGGGGGCAGGATTAATCAAATTCCCTGAAATATCCAGTTTATTTCTCAGCCGGTTAATGCTTACGGAAAGAGCGTTTTCATCGAATATTCCGCTCCATCGGTCCAGATCTTGTCCATTAGCACTGAACGTGGCAGAGTTGTGCCTCGGTTCTTAACCAGTAACTTTAACAGCTTCTGTTCGGTCTTGCTGAGTACCAGTTCCTGTCCATTTTTATAAAATTCCAGGCTGTCAAAGTCCAAGATAAAGTTGTCAATGATTGGCCAATTCTTCTATTTCTTGACGGGCTAAATCGTCTCTTCCGGCTTGAGCTTCAAGGTGATGCTGCATTTCGTGCAGCACTGTATCTATAATCTCTGCTTCCCAGGCTTCTCGGGGCTCATCCTCCAGCAGGGCTACGAAAGAACCATAATAAAATACGATAAAACAGCCCAGATGGCCGCCCTCCACGTACTCCCCCAGGATGTAATACGATCCCTCCCGCTTCTTCCCCTTTTGTACATTAAAGCCACCGTTCAAGTTCCTACAGAACTGGGGCGGGATATTATTTATGGCTCGATCTAACAGATCCGTAAACTCAGTAAAAGAAAGTTTAGCCATTTTAGATTACAAACACCCCTTGCTTCCTTAAGATTTCATTATATTGGTTAATCGGTTATATCTTAAGTCTAGCGCATTATCAGTTTTCTCGCCAACTAAATGTAAAGGGCATTGACCGGCAACCCGCTACTGCCGGCAATAAGACTTCACATAGCAAATTGCCTCTACTTTGATCCCACATCGCAGCCCGGTTATCCACTTATACCCCTGATACCTCCCCGTGAGTTTAACATAATTATCTTGTATTCCAGCACCAAGGACTATATCCATGTTATACCTTTTTCTAACGAGGTTATTCCCACCGTACAACCTGGATTTACAAACTTAGACAAAACATTACTCACTAAAAGCAGGAATTTTAAAAAAATAGAGAAATAGTATTAAGAAAAGAATATGCTGTTAAAAGCAAGGAGGAGATTTAAAAATGCACAGGAAAAAATGGGTGGCCCTGCTTCTAGTTTTGCTGCTGACCACGGGACTGTTCACCGGATGCAGTCCAGCCGAAAAGGGTTATTATGATTTGGTAAAAGAAGCCAGCAATCAAAAAATGTTCGAACAAACCGGCAGCATTGAATTGAATCTGGATCAATTACCAGCCAACACGTTTGAGGGAGAAAATGTTTTCACTGAAGCCGTAGTCAAAAACGCCATTGCCAACCATAAATTGAATTTCTTGGGTAAAGCAAATATGAATCAAGGGGAATTTCAATATGATCTTTCCATTGTCGATAAAAAAACCGGTGCAAAAATAGAACTCATATCCTTAATAGGCAAAGCTGATGTGCTATACATCAAGGTTGACCAGATGGTTCGTTATCTGAAAGAATTCGGGGATGCCGAGGATAACCAGAAGCTTGACCAGTTGTTCGGCGATACGGAATATGTAAGTCTCAGCATTCGGGATTTAGAAGAGATAATGCCTCCGGGCAACCCTCCAATCGGGTTAAAGAATAACTATCTGCAGGATAGCTCGCGGCAGCAAATGATCTGGCTGCGGCTGTTTGACGGGCTGATTGATAAAGTTTACGACCAATACCAACCCGGTCTGGTAACCAAAACCAACAACCGATATGCCTTGACGCTGCGGGCCGCGGACTCAATTGAGGTTGCAAAACCCTTGGCCGTCTATACTATTAAGAATATTGACAAGCTAGGCTTGTCTCTCAAGTCATTTTTGAGCAGTTTGACTCCGAATGAACTTGCCGTTCTTGGTTTAACTCCCGAAATGAAAGAAGGAGCCTTACAAGGCATCGGCACAATGGTTGCGGAAATAAATCAAAATCGCGACCAATATTTAACTATAATCGAGGAAATAGATGTTTCCTCCGATGAGCTAAAACAGCTCGTGAACGACTCCGAATTGGTCACCACCTTCGAAAAGAAGGACGCCCGAACGTACGACACGTTTACCCGGATGCATGTTCACGTTACGCCTGAAGGACCCGCCGAAGTGCTGAACTTTACGCTTAACATGCAGCAAACTCAGAAAGGGGTCGGATCGGTCCAGATCGATGTTCCCAACGGTAAGGTGATTTCGTTCAAGGATCTGCAAAACCGAATGCCGAAGCAAATGAAAGTAAATGTAGACCACGGCAGGTACTTTATGGATAAAGGGTTTAGCAATACTAGTGGAACTATTGATGTTCGGTTAATAGATGATCATGCTTATCTACCCCTGCGCCAGATAGCCGAGTCTATGGAAGAAAAGGTCGGCTGGGATCAGGAGTTAAGGCAAGCCTATGTAGAGCGAAATGGTAAACGACACATGTTTACGGAAATGATCTTGGACGATAAAGCCTTTGTAAAAATTAGGGATTTAGGAAATATAGGCTATCGAGTCGCCTGGGATGATTCGACCCGAACGATAACCATCGAACAATAACCTTTGAAAAGCAGGAAATTTCACATTGTGCAACAATCGCTTTAGCCACGATATATACCAAAGGAATATAGATCATTGGGGTATTTTAGGACGGAGGAAGCATCGTTGGCCCTCCGTCCTAAACATTTATGCAAACGGCTGATTTTATTTAAACGTTACCTAAAACATTTTTCAAGCCCAAGCAAATCTTCTATTCGTTCATACATACAGGCATAGGCATCGTTTATGGCCTGGTTATAAATATAGGGTCCTATGTTCTGTAAAATAAAATCAAGAAGTAGTTCTGCTCCTAAGTCAGAAATTTCTACATCTCTTTCTTTGAAAAAGTAGCTCTTTAAATCCGCAACTATCCCCTTCCGCTCTTCTTTTTTAGTTTAATTTCCGTTGGTAACAAAAGCCGGCTAAGGTTGCTTTTGAATATTTAAATGTTTTTTCAATCCATCTTGGAGGATCTGAGAGAAGTTGACACCAGCTTTCTCCGCTTCTTCATTTAACCAAGCGGGAATAGTAAGATTTTTTCTGATTACCCGGTTGGAACGTGCGCGGCGATATGCGTCTAAATCAATATCTACAAGGGCTATTTTTTGATTTGGTTCAATTTTTATATCTTCCAAATCCCTAGGTGGAGATACAGCCCGGCCTTGATCTTGTTCGTAGCAGATTGACATACAGATTGCGTCTCTTGCCATATCGACGGCATCTGTTAAATCTTTGCCTTGAGTGCTTATAGATAAATCGGGGACAAAGACAGCATACCCTTTTTCAACCCGGGTCAAAACTATAGCGTATACTTGTTTCAAGGCACAAACCTCCTTTGATTAATGATAATTCCTTTAAATAGGAATTATTTCAGCCCTGCTCTTTTAAGAATCTCTGTTGCTGTGATTTCGTTGATTTCCCGATGGCGGGGGATTGGTTCTGATTGTTTACCATTAGTGTAGATATCATGTTTTGCGCCTTTGCGGTCTTCCCACCACCCATTGTCGATTAGCTTCTTGATTAAATCCCTCCGCTTCATGTTTTAGGGCTCACCCCCCAGGTAAATTATGCGCATGAAATGCGTATAAGTCAAGTTGATATATTCGATTTATTCTTTCTGATAAAAACGGACCCAATTTAAAACCCCAGGCGGCAATTAGGCAAAAGGAATTCTGAAACTGGATGGTCCGTAGCTGTTTTCTCTAAAGATTTCATTCATAAAATTTTACTTCTTGCAGCAATTCATGTCTTTCATGCGTATATAGGTTGAGGGAGTGAGTCGGATGTCTGATCGATCCTGCCGGCCGGAGGATTGGATGGAAGAATTCGTATTAAAACATGAAAGCAGGCTATACCGGACCGCCGTGGCCATCTTAGGGAACAAAGCGGACGCGGAGGATATTGTGCAGGAATTGTTTGTCAAAGTGATGGAGAAACACCCCGTTTTTCAGTCGCCAGAGCACGAAATAGCCTGGCTTATCCGGGTGACCGTGAATCTGTGTAAAAGCCGTCTACGCTTAAGCTGGTGGAAGAAAACCGAACCGCTGCTCGAGTCTTACCCGGCACAGTCGGAGGAGCAGCAGTATCTGATGGAAACCATCCTGTCCCTACCAGCAAAGTACCGAATTGTCATCCATCTTTTTTATTATGAAGGATATACGACGGCGGAAATTGCCGGGATAACCGGGCAAAAGGAATCCACGGTCAGAAGTTTGCTCACCCGCGCACGTCAAAAGCTCAGAACTATTTTGAGGGAGGAAACGTTATGAAAAATTACAGCAGCTACATGGACAATGTGTCCGTTGACCAAGCTTTGCACGATAAAATCATGAACTGCTTAACGCAACGGCCTTTGCGCCGGCGCATAGTTTTAGGGCGCTATGCTCCCATATGTGCCTGCGCCGTACTTGTGTTTATGAGCATCTGGGCTTTCTCCAACCAATTTCCGTCGAACCCAGTAAATTCTCCAGTAGTCCAGCCTGACGGCACTCCATCACCCGTCACCATACCCTCCCATGGGTTGGATGCCAACAAGGAATCTGCTCTGTTTTTTAATCGGGCGGAGGGAAGTTTGGAGGCAAAACGGGCCGCTGATCTGGGTCAAATCACACCTGATTTTATCCCGTCCTGGCGGTCAGAGAAGCTAACGCTTTCCCTGGCGCAGGCGGACCCTGATTTCGGGGCATATGTACCCAAGCACATGCCCAGTTTTAATTTCGAATCGGCCTGGCGTATTTTGAATCAACAACGTGATGAATTAAGAATTGAATATGCGAAAGGCATGCGCTATCTCTCTCTGACGATCTCTCGCAAGACCGCAAATGACGAGGCCAGAATCGTGAATTTAAGCCAACCGGAAACCTATGACCTTACACTGTATCCTATTCCCCGCTCTGAATCGGTGCCGAATGAACTGCGTGAAATTGTGAATAACCCGGTTTTTAAAGCGGAAGACCTCTCGCTGAAAGTTGTTAAAGCAAGGGCTTATACGGTCAATGATGCTGGAGATGACAATACAGGCTACCGGATGCACTTTAGCGTGCTTTATGGTGATGTGGTGGTTGAACTGAATGTGAAGGGCGGGCAACCCGAAGATATTTTTAACATACTCCAGGCAGCTCCATTCCGATGATTCATTCACTGTTGATTCTATCAAGCATAGAGAATTAATAAAAAAGTCAAGCGTAAAAAAAACACACGTGTACATTATATGTCACGTGTGTTTTTTTTACGCTTACTGAATCAGGTGGTACCAGTATTGTAAGAATCCTGAAAGGCGGATTTAAAATTGAGAGCCGACCCAGTAAACGAGGACTAGGGGAATATTGGTTTATTATTGATATTGAAGGACATCGCCAGGAATCACGGATTGCCGAAGCTATAAGTGGACTTTTTTAAACTCACGCCATTTAATACGCATTGATTTCTATATTCCTTAAATATATTTTTAAGGGTTAATAAACTCATTTTTATTCCTCTTAAAGTAAGTTACATATTTGAACAATTTGGTTTTTGGATAATAAAACTTTTGTAAAAATTAGGGATTTAGGAAATATAGGCTATCGAGTCGCCTGGGATGATTCGACCCGATCCTGCTCTTTTAAAAATCTCTGTTGCTGTGATTTCGTTGATTTCCCGATGGCGGGGGATTGGTTCTGCCTACGATCTCAAAAATAAGCAAAAAGGGGAAATAGTTTGGTAACAGCTCGTTTCCTCAAGAACCTTTACCTCCAATAATTACGATAAGAGAATCTATCCGTTACATAGGCAAAACAAAATGCAGGATCATTACAAAGTGTAAAACCTAACCGACTGAAACAAACAGTGAAAAATTTCGTGAAATCCAAACTTGTTAGGAAAAAAATAAATATTTTCGTACTATAAATTAACCTTGCCCCCCTCCTTAATATAAGTGGTATAAGATGTATCGGCTTGATACATCCCGCCGGGATAGGCCTCCTCAAAAGCTTTGCGATCCTTTTGGTTGGGGTTAACAGCTGCCCTTAAGTCATTGTACTTGATAAAACGCTGAACGCTGGAAACGGAAACATCGGACTGGTTGATGAAACCATCTTCAATTAGCTTATGGTAGATGAGGGTGGCGTTAATCCGTGGAAACCTCTCCTTTAGGCGATAGATTTCAGAAATGGCTCTTTCATTAAGGACCCGTGGCTTTCCGGCATCCCGGCGCTTTTTGGGCATCAGGCCATCCATGCCTTGCTTGCGGTAGTACTCCTCCCACTTTTCCTTTATAATGTAAAGCTTTACATTATAAAGGCAAAATTGAAAGATTCTTTCAAAACGTTCGGGTGTCTTTCTTAAATAATTTGAAATTAAATGAGGTTAAAGATCTAGATGACCTTAACTCTCGGTTCTGGCACTGGTTAGAAGAGAGTTATCACCGCCGGATCCACCGGTCTTTGGGAATGACTCCGTTGGATTTCTTTGTTTCCCAGAGTCACCGGGTTAAGGTTTTTTCCGATCCGGCTCTATTAGAGTCTTACTTTCTACTGCGGGTTAAGCGGAAGATTAATCATGACGCTACTTTAACCTTGGAGAAGGTGCTTTATGAAACGGAACCTCGGCTAGCCGGTCAATCCGTAGAGGTCCGCTATGAGCCCGAATGGCTAAATGATCCTGGCCGGTTGATCTTGTTGTTTCAAGATGGGGTACTGGTGGGGAAGGCCCGCCAGGTTAATTTTCACGAGAATGCCTTTGTTAAAAGACATAAACCTAAGCCGGTGTTTGGAGCACCAGAGGTAATTTCTTTACCAGAAGACCCTGGTTTCTTGGAGGTTAATGAGGTTCCGCAAATAGTGATTCGTTACTCCAGTTTGACGGCAGAGGGGGAATGATTTATGTTTCGACAGTTCTTTGGGCTTAGGTCCTACCCTTTCAGTAACGAAATTGACCCGGAGCACCTTTTTCGGGGTAAAGATTTTACGGAATTGGATTCCAGACTCAAATACCTCCAACAAACCCGGGGAATTGGTCTAATTTCGGGAGAAACTGGCTCGGGCAAATCGACTGCTTTAAGAAGATTTATCCACTTACTAAACCCTTCTTTATATAGGTACTGCCATTTCTCTCTGTCCACAGTATCGGTACCTGATTTTTATCAGGGCTTGGCTAAATTATTAGGTGAGGAGCCTCGATTTAAGAAAATAGCCTTGTTTAATCAGATTCAAAATGCTATCTGGTCCCTTTACCATGATCGTAAGCTAACCCCGGTTATCGTCTTGGATGAGATTCACCTGTCCTCGAATCGGCTGCTGGAAGATCTGAGGTTGCTTTTTAATTTTAAACTGGATTCGGTAAACCCTTTTATCCTGATCCTAGCGGGACAGCCGGTTATTCGGAATCGGCTGTCCCTGAAAATACATCAACCGCTCTGGCAGCGAATCCAGGTCCGGTACTCTATGCAAGGTCTGGACAAGGAGGAAACCGGGGAATACCTCCGTAGTCGTCTAAAAACTGCGGGTACCCAAGAAGAAGTCTTTATTGATTCGGCTATTGAGGCGATCTATGCCATCACTCAAGGCTTACCCCGGGTGATCAATAATCTGGCTACTAATTGTTTACTGCTAGCAGCTGGGAATAAAGTACATCAGGTAGATCAGGAATTGGTATACCTAGCTCAAAAGGAGCTGAATTTTTGAATTGGCATTATGGCTAAAGGGGGTTCTATTGATGATTGATAATTGTTTAACGAAGTCGGATCATTTCCCTCTAGACCAGTCGAGTGCTTTAAATAAAGAGTCTACTCTTGAGTCCTATTTCATAGCTACTGGGTTTTTAGATCAGTTACCGACCGCCATCCAGATTGCTGAAGAATTAAAATGTGATTCAAATGAAATGATCGAGGCCATTTGTAAGGTCGCTGACAAGTTTAAAATCTATCCCCCGACGAAAAACAGGACATCTTGGTTTGTAATTGTTTTCCGCGAGAAGCTACTTGAAGCTAGGGCTGACCTTATGGCTCATAAGTACAGAAAACAATATTTTAAATAGTTTTATCCGGCTCGTAATGTAATTTAGTTGGTTATGGACTGACGGACAGACTCACTGATTTGGCCGGGTTCTATCTATAAATTTATAGGACCCGGCTGATTTTATTAAACTGAGGTTTAATGCTAACATAATTTGAGACGTATCGGTAAGCCTGTTGGCGTAAAATGATAATTTAGCATGGTATGGCTTTGAAATAGACTCGATTTATTTGAGAATTTTGACTCAATTAATTTGAGAATCGACAATCAGGATGTCGTGGTTCACTTTATCGAAGAATTCCTCCAGGTCGGTGTCTACTACCACCCTGTATCCTTGCTGGATGTATTCGCGGGCTTGACGTATTGCATCGTGTCCCCTCTTTCCTGGTCTAAACCCGAAACTATATCGGGAGAAGTCTGGGTCAAAGATGGGGTTAAGTACTTGGGTCAGTGCCTGTTGGATAAGACGATCTATAACAGTGGGTATACCTAATAGCCGTGTTCCGCCTCCAGGTTTGGGGATTTCCACCCGTCTGACTGGACTCGGTTTGTAGGCTCCCTTAAGAAGGGATTCTTTAATTTCTCCCCAGTGTTCTTTGATGTACGGTCGGAGATTTCCTACCGTTTTGCCATCTATTCCTGGAGCACCTTTGTTCCCTTCAACCCGTTTTAGTGCCTGGAGCATGTTTTCTCACTCCAGCATCTTCTCCATCAATCCAATTCCTTCGTTCGGGGTTGCTCCTTTGGTTCGCGCCGTCTCATGACTCGGCCCTTGACCCTCAGCCCCCTGTGTATTCACCACATCCTGCTGGGGGAAGGCTTCTTTCGAAGTTTTCTGCTGTCTACGTCTTGAGTTCGAGCTTGCCAAATTCCATCCCTCACTTAACGTTCGGGCCTTCACTTCTGTTAGCTACCAGAAGCTAATATGCCCTCTGCTGACTCCTGTCGTTTCAGCCAGACCTCTCGGTCTGGGTTACGAAGTTACTTCGTTTAGCGACAGGTCTCCCCAGGTAAGAACGCTGTCTTTCTCTCCACCTACCCGCCCCATCTACTCCCTGCAACCTTCGACAGCAAGGACTTTGTCTTGCTTTGTAGACTCATCCAATCACTGAGAGCCTTATATGGGGTTCTTGTTCATCGGGCCGGAGATTTGCCGCTGGCTTCCTTCAGATTCCGACTCGCGGCGGACACCCTTGCCTTAAGCTATGGCTACTGCCACCTTCGCCATTCGGGACTTTCACCCTAGAGACAGCGCCCATGCTGGGCG
>JAAYQE010000268.1 GCA_012519455.1 Syntrophomonadaceae bacterium | reverse complement strand
CCCCGTGTAAACCAACCATTGCTAATGTCCAGCGGACAAGGAATCTGCCTATCCATGACCCGGTTAAGTGGGAACAGTTCAAAGCCTACAACCGCCGGGATGTGGAGGTGGAAATAGCCATTCAGGAGAGGTTAGCCAAGTTTCCCGTGCCGGAGAATATTTGGGATGAATTCCACCTGGATCAGGAGATAAATGACCGAGGTGTAGCTTTAGATATGACCCTTGTCCGGCAAGCCATTAAAGCCGATGAGCTCACCCGCTCTGAACTGTTAGGGAGAATGGGAGAACTAACTGACCTTGATAATCCCAATTCCGTACAACAGTTAAAAGAATGGCTAGCTGACCAAGGACTTGAAACAGATACCCTGGACAAAAAGGCAGTGGCGGAATTATTGGAAACAGCACCTAAACCACTGGATGAGGTGCTACAACTTCGTCAGCAGCTGGCTAAATCATCGGTGAAAAAGTATCAGGCCATGGAAAACGTGGTCTGCTCAGATAATCGCACCCGCGGGATGTTTCAATTTTACGGAGCCAATCGAACTGGCAGGTGGGCAGGCAGGCTTCTGCAGCCACAAAATCTTCCGAGGAACGATATGCCCGATTTGGCGCAGGCCAGGAACCTGGTGCGCTCCGGTAACTTTACCGCTTTGGGGATGCTCTACGATTCGGTACCGGAGGTGCTATCGGAATTAATCAGAACAGCCTTTATTCCAAAGCCCGGTTATAAATTTATTGTGGCGGATTTTAGTTCGATTGAACGGGTTGTGCTGGCCTGGCTAGCCGGGGAGCGGTGGGTGCTGGATGCCTATGCCGCCAGAAAGGATTTATACATGGCCACCGCTAGCCAGATGTTTGGCGTGACTATTACTGATAAAAAAGATCCACTTCGGCAGAAAGGTAAAATAGCGGATTTGGCTTGTGGCTATGGCGGCTCAGTAGGTGCGCTTATATCGATGGGTGCCCTTGAAATGGGCCTTGCTGAAGAAGAACTCAAGCCACTGGTCAATGCCTGGAGAGCCGCTAACCCCAACATTGTCCGCTTTTGGTGGGCTGTTGACCGGGCGGCATTAACCGCTGTGCGGGAGCGCAGCACCACAGAAACCCACGGTATCCGCTTTGCCTATCAAAGTGGGATGCTGTTCATCACCTTACCCTCCAGCAGACGGCTAGCCTATGTGAAACCCCGTATCGGCACTAACCGGTTCGGCTCCGACAGTGTGACCTATGAAGGGGTTGGTGCGGCTAAGAAGTGGGAGCGGCTGGAAACATACGGTGCGAAAATTGTCGAGAACGTTATTCAGGCCATCAGCCGTGACCTCCTGTGTTACGCCATGCAGAACCTTAGGCACCTTCCTATCGTGATGCACATTCACGATGAAATTGTCATCGAAGCTGATCAGCAAATGTCAACGGAGGCGGTGTGTGAACAGATGGGACAAACCCCACCTTGGGCCAAGGGCCTGTTACTTCGGGCAGAGGGCTTCGAATGTGATTTTTACCAAAAAGATTAACTACGGATTTTGGCTTGTCCTATAGAAAGTAAGGGCTGAATGTAGAAAAGTTAATTTTTATAAACGATATAAGAAAATCATGTTGCCAGCAACATCGGGTAACAGGCGGGGGTTCAAATTATTTTTTCGCTTATGGGTACTCAAAACCATCAAAAATGTCCTGTGTATGTTAGGAGGTCAGTTGCCAAACTGCCCTACGAATAGTGACGGAGGTTGAAAACCTATGTTTTACGTGAAAGCGCAGCTTAGTGATGAGGCGGAAATTGCCGTGGAAATCCATGATGACAATGTTTTCTGCGTCTGCCCCGGTTGCGGACGTGAAGTGGAAGTTGACCTTGCTGAAGTTCTTGGTGACGGTGAAGGTGATCTTTATGGCACGGCGGTTTATTGCCGCAGGTGCAGCAGGGCTAGATTGGAGGGAGATAGATGGACTGGCGTAACAGTGAAGGTTACCCCGACCCCACACCATACGAAGCCTTAAAAGCAGTAAGAGTCTATCACCCCATAGTGTATATTTGCTCCCCTTTTGCCGGGGATATAAAGCGCAATATCGAACGGGCACGGGGTTATTGCAGGTTGGCGGTCAGCCAGGGGTACATTCCCCTGGCCCCGCACCTGCACTACCCGCAGTTTATGGATGATGGGGATCCAGCTCAGCGTAAGTTAGGGTTGTGGTTTGCTCTAATCCTTTTAGCAAAATGTGACGAATTGTGGGTGTTCAGCGAGCGCATCAGTAGCGGAATGTCTGCCGAGATCACCAAAGCGGAACGGCGGGGCATGCCTATTAGGTACTTTGACAGTAAAGGTGAGGAGGTCGGGAAATGTACGATCTAAATAGCTATTCGTCATTTTTGACCATTAGGTTTTCCAGGAGGTGTCACCATGCGTGATCTAAAAATCGCCTACGGCAGCAGCCGCTTCGCCAAGAAGTGGTCAAATAAAACCATTACTTTTGATGAGTTATGCAAGCGCCTGGAAACCACCATTCGCACACCGGAGACGGTAGAGGAATACCCCAACTTACCGAAAGGCGAAAGGGATCTGGCCAAGGATAAAGGCGGTCACGTTGGGGGTTGGCTCAAAAAAGGTAGGCGCAAGCGAGAAACAGTAAAATGCCGCTCTATGTTAACCCTTGATGGAGATAAAGTGGATAAGGATTTCATCGGGCGCTATGAACGGGAAAACAAATACGTATCTTGCCTTTACACTACCCACGGCCATACCCCTGAAGCACCAAGAGTACGAATTGTGGTGCCGCTTACCAGGGATATAACTGCGGACGAATATGCCGCAATTACCAGATACTTTGCAGCTGAGTGGGGTATTGACCAGTTTGACGAATGCTCCTACCGGCCACACCAATTAATGTATTGGCCCACAACACCCAGCAATGGTGAGTATATCTTCAAGCGGTTTGACGGCGAATGGCTTGACCCGGATAAGTATTTAGCCGCACATCCTGAATGGCGGGACTGCTCCATGCTCCCCACTTCCTCACGGGAGAGTACGGTAATTGATCGGGAGATTAAACACCTGGCTGACCCGCTGGAAAAGGAAGGGCTCATCGGGGCTTTTTGCCGGACGTACAGCATTGCTGATGCCATTACAACTTTCCTATCCGATGTGTATGAGCCAACAACTATGGACGGGCGCTATGATTACATCCCCGCCGACAGTTCAGCTGGTGTGGTGGTTTACGATGATAAATTTCTATATTCCCACCATGCCACCGACCCGGTGTGTGGGAAGCTATTAAACGCCTTTGACCTGGTTCGTTTACACAAGTTTGGCGGCAAAGATGACAAATCCCCGGCACAGGCCCCGGTTACTGACCTTCCCTCATACAAAGAGATGATGGAGTTTGCTTCAAAGGATGAACAAGTGAAGCTGCTGCTGGTGAAAGAGCGCCATGCACAAGCGGGGGCTGAATTTAGGGAAGAAGACTGGCAGAAAAAATTGGTTTATGAACGCCGCTCCACCGTGTTAAAAAATAGTCTGCACAATATTACGCTTATTCTGCAAAACGACCCCAACCTAAAAGCACTGGTGTTCAACCAGCAGCTTGACGGTATAGAAATTAAAGGTACAGTGCCCTGGGAGCACCCTTCAAAATATTGGCGAGATGCGGACGATGCTCAGCTGATCAGCTACGTTGATTCCCATTACGGCACATTTTCATCGAGAAACTACGAGCTGGCTATCACCAAGGTGACCGATGACCGCTCATACCACCCCATTCGTGAATTCTTAGCAGAGCTACCTAGGTGGGACAAGGTGCCCCGGGTAGATACCCTTTTAGTTGATTATCTAGGGGCGGAGGATAACGCTTATGTCCGGTCGGTGACCAGAAAAACACTCTGTGCTGCTATTTGCCGGGTGCTCACCCCCGGATGCAAGTTTGACCACATGCTGGTGCTAAACGGTCCCCAAGGCGTGGGCAAATCAACCCTAATCGCCAGGTTAGCCGGGGAATGGTTTTCAGACAGTTTAAGCCTTAGCGATACCAAGGACAAAACCGCCGCTGAAAAACTGCAGGGTTACTGGATTTTGGAGATCGGCGAACTGGCCGGGCTTAGAAAGGCTGAGGTGGAAACCCTGCGTTCTTTCCTCTCTCGCCAAAATGACATCTACCGGGCGGCCTTTGGCAAACGGGCTACACCCCATCTGCGCCAGTGCATCTTTTTCGGTACTACCAATGCAGATTCCGGCTATCTACGAGACATTACTGGTAACCGCCGCTTCTGGCCGGTTAAAACACCCGGCGGCAGCGGTAAACATTCCTGGGAGCTTTCCACCGGGGACATAGAGCAGATTTGGGCTGAAGCCTTGGTATATGTTAACGCCGGTGAAAAGCTGTATCTTGACCCTTCTATGGAAGAGCTGGCTATGGCCCAGCAGCGGGAAGCTCTGGAGTCAGATGAACGTGAAGGGCTTGTCAGAGATTTTTTAGATACCCTCTTACCGGATAACTGGGATGAGATGGACTTATTTGCCCGGAGGAATTTTCTTAGCGGCAGCGAGTTTGGTGACATCGGGCGTGTTGGCACCGTGAAACGGGAGCGGGTTTGCAATATGGAAATTTGGTGTGAGTGCTTCGGGAAAGAAAGAGCAAATCTAAAGCGGACCGATTCCAATGAACTATTTGCTATTTTGCAGAAACTGGGCTGGCAGCGACTGCCCAAAAAAGAGCGGACAACACTGTACGGGCCGCAGTATGTTTTCGTTCCTAAAGAAAGTTTTTAGGTACGACTGGTTCCTGCGGGTTGTTGCCCAACTCAAAAACTGTTCCAACCAAAAAGGGAAAAGAACATTTCCAGGAACAGCCCGCAGGACGCAACAGCTAAGCCATAAATACCACTTTGTTCTTATGTTCTTAATATCTAGCTAATGGTAGATATATAAGAAATATACCAGATATAGGTATATATACAGTATATATAACATATATACGGATTTTATGGTTTTTAAGGTTTTGGGAACAAGGAGGGATCTGAAATGAAAGACAGTGCATATCTTGCCAGATGTCATAAACGATTAAAAGAGTGGGGTGCACCTCTGCAGGACTGGTATTGCATAGGTGTGATGGATACAGAAGAGGACTCAGGCGGCTCCTTTACCTGTGAACTATGCGGATGTTCAAGGGTCAGGTTTGTCCATGAGATGAGCCACAAGCAGTATTT
>JAAYQE010000216.1 GCA_012519455.1 Syntrophomonadaceae bacterium | reverse complement strand
CTCAAAATCATTTCTATGGCTTGTTTCTAGCACCGGAATTCTACCGGCCCAAGTCTGATGAAGGTAAACCTTAAGACCGGACGGTACCTCCAGCTTAGTACCAGTCGCTTCTTTCATGGCCGTAGTAGAGAAACCTCTTCTTGTAGCTAGCAGATAATTCGGATTGGTACTCATTCCCTCTTGAACTGGAAACTGAAGCTGAACCAATCTTTGGCTTAAGGCCTCCAAGGCGCCCTGGCGAGGAATATCCTGGATATATTCTTCCCAAGCTTCAACAAACGGTTCATCTGGAGGAGGGATTTCATCCCAAGTCAATAATTTACTATGGGTAAAGTGATTGTCTTGTAAAAACAATAACTGCTCGTACGGCATGGCATACCTCATTAAATTACAAAAGTAGAATTACAAAAATAAACTTTTTTAGTGCAAACTAATCCAATGGTAATCAAATTACTTCTGCTTTAACCGTTTCCCAGTAGGCTTCCTAGTAGGCGGTATAACTTTTTCTACATACTTATACAATCGAAATCATAAAGTATCACATTAATTGCACCTTTCCCCAGAATTATCCCTTTTAGCTAAAAAACTGACCTCAGCCGCAAATCAAACAATCCACACCTAACTAAAACCGTTGACTACCGGTCTTTCTTTTTATTTATTTCATCAAACAGCTCATCCAAATTAACCCCGCCGGCTACCAGATCCAGGTCATCGTCTTCCAGTTCCCCTTTTTTATAGATATTCGACCATAACCTTTTCTTCCCGACCCCGGTTTCCGGGGTATAATCTGCTTTCGTCAGCAACTGAGCCAGAAATAATAACTCTTGGTGTTCTGCATCGTATTGGCCATATTCGGTGGAACTAATCGAATCCCCCGATATAATCTTTTCTATATCTGCTAAAAACACGTCTAAGCAATCGTTCTCTAGCATTTTTACCACCTCTTAATCCGTTTCGCCTAACAAATAACTCCTTGCTCCTTTAAAATATCCCTTAAACGCTTTAATGACCGATACAAAATAGTTCCCACATTGCTTTCCGTCAAATTTAGTATCTTAGCAATCTCCCGGTTGGTCAAACCAGCCCCAAATTTGAAAGCGATTATATTCCTCTGTCGCTCGTCTAAATTGACGATGGCCTTAAGAAGAAGCTCTTTTAATTCCTGTTCAATAATTAAATCCTCCAGCCGGTACTTTGATTCTATCTTCCCACAATTTATCAGTCGCATATTATGCTGATCTTTACTTCTCTTATAGTAATTAATTAGCGTATTATTGGCGATCGTGAACAGCCAGGTGCTGAACTTAGCCTTTTCAGATTTATAGGTGGAGTATTTAGCTATCACCTTTTCAAATACTTCACTAACTAAATCCTCGGCTATATTATGATCGCCAACTCGATAAAGAATATATTTGTAAATTTTATTATAATATTCCGTATACAGCGTAGAAATAGTTTCTGAATGGCCTGGCTGCACCGGTATTTGACTAACGTTATTCACTTCTGGTCCACCTCAATCTAAAAAAACTACCCAAGACAACTCTAAGCTAGGCAAGTTGTCGGTTAACTAACTGCGTAAATAAACCACCCTTTTCATACAGTTCTTGATAACCGCCTTGCTCCACCACCCGGCCCCGATCCATTACAATTATCTTGTTGCAATTCACAATGGTACTTAACCGATGCGCAATTACGACCCGAGTTGCGCCTAAACTACCCAGGCTCTCGCTTACTATCTTTTGGGTTTTATTATCTAACGCACTAGTAGCTTCATCAAAATAAAGGATCTTCGGTCGAGAAATGATAGCTCGGGCAATAAGCAGCCTTTGTTTCTGGCCGCCGGATAAGGTGCTGCCCGCTTCACTGACCATGGTATGCATGCCCATGGGCATGTTTTTTATGTCCTCTTCCATCCCGGCCATTCGCGCCGCTTCCCAAGCATCACTAAGGGTTAAGCCGGGACTGGCTGCGACAATGTTATCAAAGATACTGCCCACCATTAATTGACCGCTCTGCAAAACAACGCCCAACTGACGACGAACAGCCCGAATGTCCACATTGTCTAGATCTTGCTGATCATAATAGATTTGTCCTGATTCTGGTTTCTCAAAGCCCAGCAACAATCTAAACAAGGTCGATTTCCCACTCCCGGACGGGCCAACTATGCCCACGTAGTCGCCTTTTTTTATCTCTAGCACCACATCATTGAGGATCAAGGGACCGTCAGGCTGATAGCGGAAGTTGACATGACTAACCTCGATATTGCCTTCCAGTTCACCGGGATCAACTTTTTGCTGGTCAAACTCCGGTAGGGCTTCCAAAATTGGCCGGGTCCTTTCATACAAGGGTTTAATGATATTCAGTTGCAAAACAACGGCAGATATTTCCAGCATGGCTCCTAAAAAGCTGCCAAAAGCGGAGTTAAAAGCAATAAATTTCCCGGCACCCAGGTTGATCCCTTTAAGTTTTATCAGGGCGAAAAAAATAATTCCGGTGGCGATGACCTTCACCGTAGAATTAAAAACTTGCATTTTATTGCCTAAGTTTTCTTTTCTATAAGTAAGGTCTCTAACTTGACCAAAGTCCCGGGTCCAAAGATTAAAAGCCCGTCTTTCTGCTCCCGAGGTTTTTATTTTACTAACACCGCTTAACAGGCCAAAAACTTTACCCGCGAGGGTATTATTTAGATCTACCAATTGCCGTTCATAGCGGATTTGCAAATAGCCAAACAAGAGAGAGATGGCCACGACAATCATCACGATCAAGGTACAAATAAGGGCCAGCTTCCAGCTATAGTAAAACAGCAGGATAAAATAAAAAATGGAAAAGATACCAGAGATCATGGTATTGGCCACCGCGCCGGACAAAATGCTCCTAATTTGGCTAATACCCATGGCCCGACCAGCTAATTCGCCGGCAGTGTAATCCTTAAAAAAAGGCACCGGTAAACTGATTAACCGATCCCAAACAGCTGCTTGCAGGTCCGCTTCCGTTTTCCCTTCTATGCGGTGCATAGCAAAGCCACGGGTTAAATTGAAGGCAAAGGTAGTCAGGGCAATCGCCATCAATAAAAAACCAATTTGGGTTAATAACAGCTTTTCACCATCGGGGATTACCCGGTCAAAAATAATGCCGGTTACAACGGGAGTAAGCATCCCCAACAGCCCGCCTAAGATACCCATTAGTAAAACCGTAATGGCGTCTGCTTTCCAAATACCATCCGCTAAATACCGGAGCAAGTCTTTTAATTTAATAACCTTGGCTGGTAACGGGCGATAAAAGGTATAGGCTTGTGCCTTAAGCGTCTCCGCCACTCGGCTATCTACTTGCACCTGGCTTTCATCAGCCGGGTCATATAAGGTGTATTTTGTTGGTGAAACGGGAAGCAAGGCTACCGGTTGACCATCGGCTTCCTTATAAGCTAACAGGGCCCCATTGTCTTCTTCCCACCAGGTATCTTTTAAAATAACTTGTCTGATTCTAATCTGTGAGGCCTGGGCTATATCCCCTAATAAGTCCTTTGATTCCGTCCGATTTTTTTTCAGGTCGTAAGAGGGGACGATCCTAATCTTTTTGGCCCTCCCTACGGCTAAACAGGCTTTAAAAAGCAAGTTGTCAATAGATAATTCTTCCATATCCAGACTGTCCCGTTTTTTAAGATTCAAGGTGTTCATCAGCCGGTACAGTCCGCTGCTCATAAAGGACTTGTCTTTTTCCTCTTTTGCCTTATGCCTTAAGCGATCTTGCTCATATCTAAAGAGAAACAACTTGAGGGCTTGATTAAAGACGGATTGATTAAAATCGGCCAGTTGTTCAAAGAGTGAGGCCATACTCCAATCAAATTGATGGTCCGTCTTAATCCCTTCAATTTCCCACTTTTCGGTCCAGCCCTTTAGTAAGCCAGCTATTTCCGTCCTATTCCGCTCATCTTTTATCGTGGTCAATTGCTGCCAATCGATTTCCAGCAACGTAGTCCCGGTATGCCCTACCGCCAGTAAACCGAACTCGCCTTCCGGCACAACCAAAGGGCTTACTCCTAAAATGAGTTCCCCCGGTTCAACCGAAAACAAGTACTCTCTACGGCCCGTTATACCGTCGCTGATAACTCGAGTAATAAATATGTCTACCTTTCCTTCTTGAACGAACCATACTTTTTGGCTGGTCAGAAGCAAAGGTTTATTGCCTTCAGCTGGAATTTGGATAAATGGCAAACGGTCGATAAAACTCAAGGTGAAACCCCTCTTTCGAGCTTAATTAAGCACCAATTAGTTGGGCATAAAGCCCTTCGATATTTTTTAATTCATCGTGCGTGCCCCGTTGGACGATTTTACCCCGGTCCATGACAATTATTTCGTCACAATCCCTGATGGTACTCAAACGGTGGGCAACAATCACACAGGTACAACCGCGACGGCGAATATTTTGATCTACCAGGTTCTCCGTATGCACATCCAATGCACTAGTTGCCTCATCAAGGATCAATATGGAAGGATTTCCGGTCAAGGCCCTAGCAATTTCCAGCCTTTGTCTTTGACCGCCACTAAAATTGGCCCCACCTTCGCTTACTTTATGGTCATAACCATGGTCCCTTATAGAAATATCATTATGGATGCAAGCATCTTTAGCCGCTTGAATAATAGCTGCTTCTGAAATGGTACTGTCCCACATGGTAAGGTTTTCCTTGATGGTACCATCGAACATGGTGATATCCTGATCAACTACGGCCATGGAATTAACGATCACATTGCGTGGTAATTGTTCTCTACTTGTCCCTTCAAATAATATTTCGCCGGACCAGGGTTGGTAAATACCGGCAATTAACTTAGCCACTGTACTTTTACCGCTTCCAGAACTGCCCACCAAGGCCACCCGTGAACCGGGTTTTAAAGTAAGGTTAAAATTCTCTATTAGCGGTGGGTCCCAGGGGTTGTAACCAAAAGATAAATCTTTTACTTCCACGTAACCTTCTAACTTTTGGTAAACGTCATCTTCTTTTTCAACTTTTACTTCACGGCTGACATTTTCATCGATGCTATATTTAAAAAAGTCTTCCAAACGGTTAATATCGCCTTTCACTTGCTTCATCTTCATCCCCATTTGCGTTAGCCCGCTCACTGGGGCCATAAAATTACCGACTAAACCCTGGAAAGCAATCAGGGAACCGATAGTTAAGTTGCCGCTGATGATAATAAGTCCGCCCACGAACAACACAATCACATTGGCAAACT
>JAAYQE010000215.1 GCA_012519455.1 Syntrophomonadaceae bacterium | reverse complement strand
GGTAAAATAGATCAACACATTTCGACATAAAATTAAATCACAATTAGTTGGGTAACTATCTTTTAGTAAATCGTGTTTTTGAAAAGTAACCCACTTCTTAAGTTCATCCTTGATAATGAAATTATCTTCCCTTGAGGTAAAATATTTTTTTAACCATGACCCAGGGACACCAGCTACTGCTTTCGCATTATAAATTCCTTTCTGGGCTTTTTCCAAAACCTTGTTATCTAAGTCAGTAGCCAAGATTTTTTGAAATTTTCCTGGTGCCTTCTCCAATAAGGTCATCGCTAACGAGTAGGGTTCCTCGCCGGTAGAACATCCGGCACTCCATACACGGAGCATTGAATTATTCTGTAAAAGTTCAGGTACAACTTTATCCTGTAATATGTTCCAGTGAGACTGGTTACGGAAAAACTCAGATACATTGATCGTCATATGATCTAAAAATTTTTGGTAATGTGCGGCATCCTGGGCTAATAACCGGATATATTCTTCATAACTATTTACATTTTGGCTGCGCATTAAACTTTTGATGCGCCTTTCCATCTGCGGTCGTTTATAACTACTCAAATCAATTCCACTGCGTTCCCGAAATTTTATAACAAACCATTCATACCTATCTACCATTTATTGTAACCGGCCCCCCTTCTGACCGATTACTTTTTATTCGCCACGATCTAGTAAAATCCTCTCGAACGTATTATCGTTCTCAATTAGCCTCCTCCAGATTGACATAACTTTTAAGGTAGTTTACCCTGATTAAAAGGATTAAGTGAGGAGGCACTTTATGTTGAATCCCCAGCATGCTTTACCTATAGAGAACCAGGGATTAGATCCGAAACTTTTTAACCAGGTCGTAGCCATTACCCAGAGTATCCCGGCCCATCAACATCTTCATATGCACTTACTGTCCCTGGCCCCAGGAAAAGCTCGCTTACAAATGCCTACCAACCCCGCCTTTTCCAATTCATACGGCCTGACGCATGGGGGTCTAATCGCTACTTTTACGGATTCAGCGATGGGGGTAGCCCTGCGTACCCTTAACCTACGCGCTGTAACCGTGGAAATAAACTTAAATTTTTTGGCTCCGGTGAAAGTTGACCAGATTTTAACGGTTACCGCCTATAAAGTTCACCTTGGTAGTCAACTAGTGGTAGCTGAAGCGGAAGTATTCAATCCAGACAAGAAGCTGGTAGCTAAAAGCCGGGCTACTTTTTATCGCGTCGGTAAGTTACTAGATAGCGTTTAATCGGGAGAACGCCCGGTAGCTGGCTTCAATTATCTGGTTTAAATCATCCTTTGTGTGAGCCAGAGAAACAAAGGATGCCTCAAACTGGGCCGGCGCCAGATAAATCCCTTCTTCGAGCATAGTCCAAAAATATTGCGCATAAAGTTGGGTATCCGCCGTAGAAGCGGACGCATAATTTAACACCCAATGATCCGTAAAAAAAGTACAAAGCATGGAGCCCACACGGGTAAAACATACCCCTTTACGGCCCGAAGGAGCTAAGCACGGCAAATCCGCTATTCCCTCGCCTAATTTTATCGTTCGTCTCTCCTCGTTACCCTTACTATCGATAAAACCAACAGCTAAATCCGTACCCGAGCCTTTAATTTCTACTAATCGTACCGCTAGTCCGGCTTTAGCCGCAGCCCTAGCCAGCCCTTGCCCTAAATAAGCGGCCTTTTCCTCTAAGTCAGTATACACGCCGGGTTGTTGCAATCCTTTAAGCGTAGCTACCCCGGCGGCCATAGCTAAAGGATTTCCCGAAAGCGTACCCGCCTGATAAACGGGACCCAAAGGGGCAATATGCTCCATAATTTCCCGTGGTCCTCCGTAGGCTCCAACGGGAAGACCACCACCGATTACTTTACCCAAACAAGTTAAATCTGGTTCCACGTTAAAACGAGATTGCGCCCCTCCATAAGCTAGTCTAAACCCGGTGATCACCTCGTCAAAAATGAGTAAAGCCCCATATTTATGGGTTAAAGTTCTTAAGCCGGCTAAAAACCCGGGTAACGGAGGAATTACCCCCATATTGCCGGCTACCGGCTCTACAATTACCGCCGCTATCTCGGACCCCATAGCGACAAATATTTCTTCCAAGGCTTTTAAATCGTTGTAAGGTGCAACTAGCGTAGATCCGGCTAAACTTGCCGGGACCCCTGGACTGGTCGGAACCCCTAACGTTAAAAGCCCGGACCCGGCTTTAATTAACAGTGAATCACCATGTCCATGATAACCGCCTTCGAATTTTACTATCTTTTCCCGTCCGGTATAACCCCGAGCCAGACGCAAAGCACTCATGGTGGCCTCGGTACCGGAGTTAACCATGCGTACCATATCTACGGAGGGCAGAGCCTCTACTATTAAGGCGGCTAGACGGGTTTCGATTTCCGTTGGTGCGCCAAAACTAGTTCCCATCTCTAAGGCGGTTTTTTGGATCGCCTCAACCACCCGAGAAGGCCGATGTCCAAAAATAAGTGGTCCCCAGGAAGATAACAAATCAATATAACGGTGGCCATCTACATCCCAAAGATAAGCTCCCTCGCCCCGTTGGATATAGACTGGGGTTCCCCCTACGGCTTGGAAAGCCCGTACCGGACTATTTACCCCTCCCGGAATATATTTCTGTGCCTCGGCAAATAAGACTTTCGATTGCGCTTGCTCTAAAGCATGCTGCGTAGTAGTGGTCATTCCCCTGAACCTCATTTCCTCTCTATGCAAAATAGTGCATACTGGTTTTTTTAAACTCCTTAACGGTAAATAACAACTGATAATCTTCCAGTCCTACCTGAAGGGCTAAATCTTGAACGATGCTCCGGCATTCTATCTCGTCACGTGCATGTACCATTGAGTAAAGGTTATAAGGCCAGTCTGGAGCGGTGGGTCTTTCGTAGCAATGGGTAACGGCTGGAGAACGGGCCAAGATCTCCCCCACCCGGTTTATCTCCGCCGGTGGCACACGCCATACCACCATTACATTGCCTTGCATTCCAGCCTGCCGGTGTCGTAATATGGCCCCTAGACGTCGAATCACGCCTTGGGCTTGTAATTGTTCAATGCACTTTAATAAATCTGCTTCACTAATCCCTAATTGCGTTGCTAAAACTGCATAAGGCTGAGGAACGAGCGGTAGATCCTCCTGGAGCCTTTTGATAATCGCTATCTCCTGAGCCGAAAACATACTGTCACCTCAAAATACAAATTCAGCCCTAATTTTAAACAAACGACGGGCCGGTAAATTCAATAAGGGTAAATTCCCTACCCGTTTCTGTAGTTCTTTCAGAGTGCCCTCTAATTCCTGCTGCGAAGGGGAAATCAAGGTAAACCAAAGGTTATAGGTATGATTGCGCTGATAATTATGAGTTACACCGGGAAACTGATTAATCAAACCGGCTACTTCCATTAGACGACCTTCTGGTACTTTTAAAGCGACTAGGGTGCTAACGTATCCTAAAGATTGCGAATTCATACTGGCACCGATACGTCGGATGATTCCCTTCTGTTTTAGCCGGCTAAGGCGTTCCAGCACTTCTGTTTCGGTCATTCCCAGTTCTTCACCTACCGCCTGAAATGGATTAGACTTAAGGGGCAAATGACTTTGCAACCGATTTAATAATTGTCGATCCCGTTCATTCAACAACTGTTCTCGGCTCCTTTCCCCCTGGATAACGACACCATTCATCTTCTGCCATGTAATCTCCCTGGTGATAATAAGCCGCTCGGGCGCGACAGCCCCCACAAGCAGAAACATATTGGCATCCCGCGCATTTACCCCCATAATTTTGCGTACGCAAGCGCTGTAATACCGGACTGGTTTGCCAAATCTCGTCAAAGGCTTGTTCCCGAACGTTGCCGACGGGCAGCTCCAAATAAGCACAAGGTTGTACCAAACCGCGCGGGCTGATAATACAATAAGATGTTCCCGCTAGACATCCCCTTTGAAAACGAAGCTTCATCCCTCGTTGTTGAGCCATACGTATAAACTGAGGAGCGCAGGTAGGTTTTAGTTCGATCGGTACCTGTTGTTGTTTGGTCAAAATACGTTGCAATAACCGTTCGTACTTCTCTACCCGGAGCGCCTCTTCTTCAATATTAACTGCGCGCCCGGTGGGGACCAGAAAAAATATATGGTGGGCTACGGCTCCCATTTCTACGGCAAAATCCGTAATCTTTTCAATTTCCTCTTCATTCCACTCCATGGCGGTGGTATGAATTTGGAAGGCCAGTCCCGCTTCCCGACAGTTTTTCATTCCTTGTACTGCTTCCTGCCAAGCATGACTATATTTACGTAAATCATCATGTTTCTGCGGATCCATACTATCTAGGCTAATCCCCATACCCATCGTTCCGGCTTCTTTTAGCTGCCGGGCTAAGTCTAGGGTAAGTAGGGTGCCGTTAGTTCCAAAAACCGGACGTAATCCCTGGGCACGGGCGTGAGTGACTAATGGTACAATATCCGGCCGCATTAAGGGTTCTCCACCGCTAAAAATCATAATCTTAAACCCGGCCCGAGCAATTTGTTCGATCAAGCGTTTTCCTTCCGCGGTATCTAACTCCTCCTCTGCCCGGGCTCCGGCGTCACGATAACAGTGTTCACAAAACATATTGCATTGATTCGTGGTGTTCCAGGAAACGATCAAATTTAACCCTCCCTTATTCTGGCCATTTACCTTTGTCCATCCAGCAAGCTACTTGAGGCGCAAAATAAGTTAAAATCACGTCCGCCCCGGCCCGTTTAATGCCGGTTAGGGCCTCCCAGACCACTCTTTTTTCTTCCAGCCAGCCCCGTTCGGCCGCTGCTTTAATCATGGTATACTCGCCAGAAACGTTATAAGCGGCTAAGGGGCAATTAAACGTATCTTTCACCCGCCGGATAATATCCAAATAGGGCAAAGCGGGCTTGACCATTACCACATCCGCTCCCTCCTCGAGATCCTGGGCTACCTCCCGCAAAGCTTCATCGCTATTGGGCGGATGCATTTGATAACTACGTCGATCCCCAAATTGCGGCGCCGATCCCGCCGCATCCCGAAACGGCCCATAAAAGCCTGAGGCATACTTGGCCGAATAAGCCATAATCGGTATCTGGGAAAACCCATGGGCATCCAAGGCTTGCCGGATGGCCGCCACTCGACCATCCATCATATCCGAAGGGGCTACCATATCGGCTCCAGCCTCCGCGTGGGAAACGGCCATTTTAGCCAGCAGCTCCAGGGTAGGATCATTCAAAATCTGCTCGCCCTCCACTACCCCGCAATGCCCATGATCCGTGTATTCACACAAACAAACATCGGTAAGCACGGTTAGCTTCGGGTAGCGATCTTTTAAGGCTGAAACCGCTTGCTGTACCACACCGTGACGTTCATACCCACTGGATCCTAAGGCATCCTTACTTTCGGGGATCCCGAAAAGAATGATGGAATGAATGCCTAATTCCAGGAGTTCCCGGACTTCTTTTAACAAATGATCCAGGGATAATTGATACACGCCGGGCATCGAATCCACCGGATGCTTTATCTTACGTCCATGAATGACAAACATAGGGTAAATCAAATCATGAAGGCTAACGGTGGTTTCTTTAAACATTTGGCGAAACCCGGCTTTTTCCCGTAGCCGTCGAGGACGAATTACCGGAAAACCCAATGATTCTACCTCCCTTAAAACCTGCTTTGCTTACTGTACCCCGTTCCAACAGCGTACCAACTATTTCGCAAGACCGATTTCTTGGTCCGTCAAATAACAAGCCGGATCCTCGGCCCAAAGGTCACCGGTTACCGCTTCAGCCCGTACCCGGCAACCTCCACAGTAAGCCTTGTACTGGCAAGCTCCACAACGTCCTTTAACCAAGTCTTGTTTCTGCCGTAATTTTACTAACAAAGGTTCATCTTTATCCTGCCATATTTCACTAAATTTACGTTCCTTAACATTGCCTAAAGTATAATGCTGCCAAAATTGACAAGGATGGACATTACCTTGCGGATCAACGTTGGCAAATTTGGTTCCGGCCGAACAACCTCCGTGCATTTCCAATAGTTTTAGAATTTCTTCCGCTCTTTCTGGCTGATGCGTTAACACATAGTTATATAAAAATATTCCATCCGCATGATTATCGGTGGTAAGAATTTCGACTTCTACCCCTCGCTGATAAAGATCCAGCGTACTGCGAACCATATTTTCCATGATTTTACGTTTTTCTTCGATCGAAGTATCCAACCCGGATAGATCACGGCCCCGACCGGAATAAACTAAATGATACATACAAAACCGTGGAATACCTTCCTTTTCTACGATCTGAAGTACCTCATCCAGATCCTCCTGGTTTAAACGATTGACCGTAAAGCGTACCCCGGTTTTTAACCCAATAGCCGCAGCACTCTTTATTCCCCGTAAGGCTTGCGCAAAGGCCCCCTCTTTATCCCGAAAACGATCATGCGTGGCCGGAGCCCCGTCCACACTTACACCTACGTATTGAAACCCGGCCTCTTGTAATTTTAGGGCTAACTCTGGCGTAATCAAAGTCCCGTTAGTCGATAAAACCGGTCTTAATCCCAGATCCGCCGCCAGCCTACCCAGTTCTAAAAGGTCACGACGTAATACGGGTTCACCCCCGGAAAACAATAACACCGGGGCTTTCATTTCCGCTAAATCATGAATAAAACTGCGCGCCTGTTCGGTCGTCAGTTCACCGCTATAAGCTCGATCTTCGGCATCCAAATAACAATGCTGACAACGTAAATTACACCGATTAGTGGTATTCCAGACGACCAAGGGTCGCTCCGAAGTTGAAAACTGCAGCATTCCCGGCCGTAATTGCCGTGAATCACGTTCATACTTAATGGCCTCTGAAACCGTAGCCGTTCCACAAAGAAGTTTAGTGCATCCAATCATTTTTTAGGGAATCTCCCTTCATAAATATATTTTGTGTGCGATTATCGTAAACTAAAAAATATTATCTAGGGGTATAAAAATCTTGCAGGGCCTCTACTAGACCTTCAATCGTATATCTTTTCGCTTCAATATCTACCCGCAAACCCCATTCCCGTGCCGTGGCCGCGGTTATCGGCCCAATACAAGCTACGACCACCCCTTCTAAAAGGGAAAGTACCTGATTTTTTTGGTCTGCACTTACCGGCTCCTTACCCAATAAAAGCGACATAAAATTTCGCACCGTAGAAGAACTGGTGAAAGTTACCACATCTAATTGCCGCTGCTGCAACATTTCTTCTAAACGACGTGAACTTTGGGAGCCGATTATTGTTTCGTAAGAGGCTACCTCATCTACAACTGCCCCTAGATCAACCAACATTTCCGGCAATATGGCCCGGGCCTCACGTGCTCGCGGTAATAAGACCCGATCGCCGGGGCTTATTTTCCCAGCCAAACCGGCAGCAAGCGCTTCGGCCCGAAACTCATCAGGTACAAAATGAACCCGTAATCCCCGATCCTCCAACGCTTTAGCCGTTGCCGGACCAATAGCTACAAGCCGAATTCCTAGTAGTTCACGAACATCGCCCCCTCGCTCCCAAAGGCGATTTAAAAAGGCCTCGACCCCGTTCGTGCTGGTTAAGATGATCCATTGATACTCTTTCAGGCGGCTCAGACATTGATCTAAAGGGACCAAATCCTGAGGCGGGATCACCTCTATCGTTGGGAACTCCCATACCTCAGCCCCTAGGGCCTCCAAGCGCTGCGTAAGTACGCTCGCCTGGGCTCGAGCCCGTGTAACCACCACCCGTCGACCGAATAAGGGGCGTTGTTCCACCCACTGTAATTTATCTCGCATTTTTACCACTTCACCCACCACAATCACCACCGGCGAAGTCAAACCAGTAGCTTCAGCTTGCGCGACAATGTTCTCTAAGGTGCCGCTTAGCACTTCCTGCTCTGGTCGCGTACCCCAGCGAATCAAGGCAATGGGGGTATGCGGATCACGGCCGTGTTGCACCAATTGTTGTACAATTTTAGGTAAGTTCTCCATTCCCATTAAAAAAATAATGGTACCTACCGCAGTCAAATGGGGCCAGGGAATACTGGAGTTTTCTTTTAAAGGATCCTCATGACCGGTAACGATGGCCAGCGTAGAAGTGTAACTGCGATGAGTTACGGGTATACCCGCATAGGCCGGCACGGCAATCGCAGAAGTAATCCCCGGTACGACTTCAAAGTTAATCCCGGCCTCGACCAAAGCCTCGGCTTCTTCCCCCCCCCGACCGAAGACGAAAGGATCGCCTCCTTTAAGACGAGCTACAACTTTACCTTCTAAGGCCTTTTTAATTAATAACTGATTTATTTCTTCTTGTTTTAAAGTATGACAATCGGGTCCTTTTCCTACGTATATCCGTTCTGCCCCCGGTGGCACGCTGTTTAACAGCCGGGGACTGGCCAGACGGTCGTAAATCACTACCTCTGCTTGTTGTAAGCACTCCAGCCCTCTCACGGTAATTAGCCCCGGGTCACCGGGACCTGCGCCGATTAAATATACTAATCCTTTTGGACTGCTCATTATCCAGCGGCCAATACCCCGGTCCCCCCGTAAGCTTGGCCTTTTCCTCCCTATATGTTAATTATTTCACATTGCTTATCAGCAGTAGCTAGAAATAGAACTCTCGTCGCTTATGTTTATCTTAAAGGTTTAATATACGTTAAAGGTTTACACACAGTTGTTTTAGTATATCGTGGGCTCCGCGCTCTAAAAGCTCCTCCGCTAGCTCTCGACCTAATCGCTTCGGGATAGCCATGTCTAGCCCGCCGGTATCCTCTAACCCGGTTAATTCAACGGCCCGGCTTCCCTCTACCAGTTGTTGTCCGTCAATACTGATTACCCGGCCCTCTAGTATCAATTTCCCCCCCTGAATCTGTCCCAGGGCGGCAATCGGGATCTGGCATCCTCCCCCCAGACGTTTTAATAGGGCCCGCTCCGCGGCTACCGCTAAGGCACAATTAACGTCATGCAGAGCCTGAATTAAGCGCAGCACTTCCTGATCTCCGGTGCGTATTTCTAGGGCAATAGCTCCTTGTCCTACGGCCGGCAGACATATCGAGTAGGGAAGATATTCGGTTATGCGATCGTTCAAATCTAAACGTTCGACACCAGCAGCGGCTAGCACAATCGCCTCCAACCCTTGTTCCTCCATCTTTCGCAGCCGAGTCAACACATTACCCCGCAGGTCTTCTGGTTGCAGATCAGGGCGAAAGTTTAGTAGCTGGGCTTTACGCCGCAAACTACTCGTTCCGACCCGCGCCCCGGATGGAAGATCCTTTAACCCCCAATTCTGACGGGAAATTAATACATCAGCCGGTTCCGTACGTTGGCATACTACGCCTAGTGAACAACCCTCAGGTAATTCGGTAGGTAAATCCTTTAAACTGTGTACCGCTACATCAATTTGACCTTCCCGCAAACTAATCTCTAGCTCTTTCGTGAATAATCCTTTATCTCCTATTTTCGCCAGAGCCACGTCTAAAATCTTATCACCCGTAGTTTTGATCGGTACAATCTCGCACTCCAGGTCCGGCTGAAAGCGTTTTAGTTGGTTAATCACCCAGCGCGTTTGCCATAAGGCTAAAACACTATCCCGACTACCAATTCTTAACGCGGGCAAAAAATTCACCTCATTTACTTTCCGCGGTAACAGCGGCCTCTCCTTGATACGGGAAGTCTTCCCGCTCCAAATCTAAAGAAAAAAGATTCTGGACAATCTCCGTTATCTGATGACCCTGCGACGAAGACGCGGAAGCTTTAAGTTGAATAATCGGATCATGCAGCAGTTGATTAACGATAGAATTAGCCATAGACTTAATTACTTTTTCTTCACGTGCGGACACGGTCCCCAAACGATTAAAAGCCCGGGTCAACTCCGCCTTCTTAATCTTTTCCGCTTTTTCCTTCAGGGCTACGATGGTAGGGACCACAAACAAGGTATTTAACCAGTTGTTAAATTCCATAAGCTCGTCCTGAACAATCCGTTCGGCCTTGATAGCTTCTAATTGCCGTTCTTGAAAGTTAGCGTCTACCACATTTTGTAGATCATCAATATCAAATAAATGTACCCCATCCAAATCGTTCACGGTAGGTTCCACATCCCGGGGTACGGCAATATCAATAATTAAAAGCGGACGCTCACTTCGGACTTGCATAGCTCGCTGTACGGCTTCGGCGTGCAATACATAATGACAGGCGGCGGTACAGCTAATCACAATATCCGCGTCTACCAAGGTTTCTTCCAGGTGTTCAAACCGCTTTGCGCTCCCCTTAAACTGTCGGGCCAATTCTACAGCCCGGTCATAAGAGCGATTAGAGACCAGCACCGAACTAATTCCATTGGCTACTAGATGACGCGCGGTCAATTCCGCGGTTTCGCCGGCCCCAATAACCAGAACCGTATGCCGCTCTAACTGCCCTAATATTTGCCGGGCCAGTTCAACCGCCGCATAACTGATAGATACGGCATGCCGGTCAATTGCGGTCTCCGTCCGAACGCGCTTTCCCACTGAAATGGCTTGTTGAAAAAGCGTATTAAGAACCCCATTAGTTACCCCCTGAGCTAAAGCTAACTCATAGGCCTCACGCACCTGACCTAAAATCTGACTTTCCCCGATAACCATCGAGTCCAGGCCGGCCGCTACCCGAAATAAATGCCCAACAGCTTCGTGGCAAGTAGGGCAATAAAAATGCTTTTTTACCTCTTCTAGGCTAATGCCGGCTGAAGTCAGCCAATTAGCCAAAAACTGATTGACCGCTTTAATGCCCGGTTCTAACTCCCGAACCGCGCAGTATATTTCAAAACGATTACAGGTGGAAAGGATTATACAACCCTCAATTCCCGGTGTATTTCTCAAATCGTGTATCGTTTGCTGCTGGGCGCTTTCGCTTAAAGCCAAACGTTCTCTTACTTCCACCGGTGCCGTTCGATGATTTAATCCGACCAGGACGATAAACATTGGGATACCCGCTCCTTCACCTGATCTTGCTTATTTGCTTTAATTAAGGCAAGCAAATCCGAATCAACCAGTTGCTCAAAAATAGCCCGTCGTTTTCTGGAATCAGCTATTTGACTTAATACCTGTTGACGACACTCGCCTAAAAGTTGTAAAAATTCTGCGTATTCAGGGCCGTATTCGCCCTCCATCTTTTCCCGGATACGACGCGCCAAAAGAGGACTTTTACCTTCCGTAGAGACCGCTATACACAAAGCCCCACGTCGCACTACTGCAGGTACAAAAAACGAACAATGGTCTGGATCATCTACGACATTGACTAAAAGACCTCTAGCGTGTCCTTCCCGGTAGACCTGATGGTTAACGACCGGATCATCGGTAGCAACAAAAACTAGGGATTTTCCGGTTTCCAAATCGTCTAAATCTATAGTTTGATAGAGACGAGAAGCGTACTCTACCTCGCCCTGGTTAAACTTTTCCTGTAACGTTTCCGTTATCTTCGGTGCCACGATGCGCACCCGGGCTCCTGCCTCCAGCAATGAATTTACTTTACGCTCTGCCACCTGACCCCCGCCGATGACCAAACATTTGACATCCTTTAAACGTAAATATATCGGATACAAATGGTCCATACTTTGCTCCTTAGTTTATAATTGACCCTTTTTCCCTGCTCTACGGATTCACTACAGATAAAAGGTTATCCTACTCATATTTAACCTTTATACACCGTAGCAATACAGGCCAACCAGGTAGGTTGGCCCGAGATCCTTAATTCCACTAAATCGAAGTTATGCTAAGCATAACGGTTTTTCAAGTGGTTTATAAACATATAAGTTTAACTTTAAACTAGCTTTCTTTTTTGGAAGCCCCGGCCTTTTCTACAATTTGACCTTCTTCGTTAATTTCATCTATTTCATCCCGAGATCTTCTAAACTCATGTAATGCCTTACCCACAGATTTACCTACTGAAGGTAATTTCCCTGGTCCCCAAATAATTAGTACTATCGCCAATACCAAAACTAACTCCCAGGGGCCAACCGAAAACGGCAGTAGACCAAACACTTAATCACCCCCTGCACCCTCTACAATCGCTTACTATATCCTTTCCTTAACCTATTTGTAGCTTAACTATGTCTATTATCCCAAAACCATGGCAAACTGTAAAGTCGAAAGTAGTAGAATTATGTGGATAAAAAAAGGGCCTGGTACCAGACCCTTCTTATTTTAACTTAGAAATGAACTTATTTGAACTTAGTGTCAAATTTCTTTTTTAAAACTTAATTATCTATATTATTGTCTTCTTCTAATTCCGGTTCCTTTTCGTCCTTTTTGGCTCGAACAAAACGGGAGACCAAGATACTAACTTCATATAAAAGGTACATCGGCACTGCCATCAGTAATTGAGAAACGGGATCGGGACCCGGCGTCAATACCGCCCCAACTATAAACATAATCAACAAAGCATACTTACGCTTACTGGCTAATAACTGGGGGGAAATAAGGCCAATACGGGTTAAAAACATCGCCACCACCGGCATTTCAAAGACAATACCGAAAGGAATTAGAAAAGCAACACAAAAAGATAGATACTGGCCTACGGTAATCATCGGTTCTAAATCACCGGCGATTTTCAATAAAAAAAAGATAGCAATCGGAAATACCGTAAAGTAGGCAAAAACTACCCCTCCGCTAAATAATAAAACCGAAACCGGCACCAGGATCATTACATATCGTCTTTCGTGCGGATAAAGAGCCGGAACGATAAAACGCCAGATCTGCCAGATAATGATTGGGAAAGAAACCACAAAACCGGCATAAAGAGCGAGCTTAATCTTGGTAAAAAAGCCCTCCGTTACGCCAATAAAAACTAGCTTTAAATCCATAGCCACAATCGGCTT
>JAAYQE010000242.1 GCA_012519455.1 Syntrophomonadaceae bacterium | reverse complement strand
CCCGTCTTTAGCCAGCCAAACCCAACCTGAACCGAACAATGAAACCCCGGCTTCGTTAAATAATTCTTGAAATTTTTCAAATGAACCGAATTGTTCATCAATAGCTTGAGCCAATTTGCCTTTTGGCTCACCACCTCCGTTTGGAGAAAACGACGTAAAGTAAAGATCATGATTCAGGACTTGTCCTGCATTATTGAATATAGCCCCGTCACTTTCTTTTACAATCGTTTCCAAATCGGCATTTTCAAACTTTGTTCCTACAACCAGTCTATTTAAATTATCCACATAAGCCTGATGATGTTTGCCATAGTGGAATTCAATTGTTGTTTTGCTAATAACCGGCTCAAGAGCATCGGGTGAATAAGGAAGCGGTACTTTTTCGAACTTCATACTTTTACTGTTTTTAGAGTTAATATTATCGTTATTTTGAGTATGTAAATTTATGGTACATCAGAATGCTTATTGCCCGTATTGCCTGTCACTAAAACTAAAGAAGAAAACATTTACTTAGCCACACATGACGTCCAAAATTATAACGAATAAGACAGGCATATTGTTCAGAATAATTTAGATTGATTCTTATTAAGAAAAACTAAAAACAATAAAAAAGAAAATACCTATTAAACAATGAGGGCACCCAAAGCAATTTTGGGTGCCCTCATTAGAGACATAAAAAGCAAATTACTTTTCTTTTTTGGGTATATCGATATTTTTTTCGTTTTCAGAAAACTCCTCTACTTTTGTTTTTCCTTCTTTAGGAAAGTGAGGTGCTGAGGAAGAATTGACATCTGCTTCTACGACAAGATTTACTTCTTGTGGTTTCGAGCGAATGAGGTTATCGTCAGGTTTCATGCTCTTACTCATTTCCAAAATCTCTTGCGAACGCGATACCCATTGACGTTTACCAAAAATCATTTCCAAATCTTCTGCAAAGATGATCTCTTTTTCTAAAAGAATTTCAGCAAGTTTACCATGACCTTCCTTATGCTCCAAAAGAATGACTTTTGCTCGCTCATATTGTTCCGCTATCATGGTTTTTACTTCGCTATCGATCAATTTAGCCGTTTCCTCACTATACGGTTTGGAAAAAGAATACTCCTGACCGGTAGAATCATAGTAACACAAATTTGCCAATTTCTCGCTCATACCCATATACATAATCATCGCATATGCCTGTTTGGTAACCCGTTCCAAATCATTCATTGCCCCCGAGGAAATGGTTCCTGTAAATAATTCTTCTGCAGCACGCCCACCCAGTAATGCACACATTTCGTCGAGCATTTGTTCTTTGGTTGTAATTTGCCGCTCTTCGGGCAAATACCATGCTGCACCTAACGCTTTTCCTCGCGGAACTATAGTTACTTTAACCAACGGACTGGCATATCTTAGAAACCAACTCAACGTTGCATGACCGGCCTCATGAATCGCAATAGAGCGTTTTTCATCCTGTGTAATAATTTTATTTTTCTTTTCCAATCCACCGATTATGCGATCAACAGCACTCAAAAAATCTTCTTTCTGAACAAACTT
>JAAYQE010000005.1 GCA_012519455.1 Syntrophomonadaceae bacterium | reverse complement strand
TTTAGGAAACTCAATCTGCGTAAAAACATTGACCGTATTCTCCCGTTATTCGCTTCAGCCGTTCAGGTTAAATTCGATTTTATTTCCGGCTGGTCAGTATTCATATTATATTTTAATGATTATACTTTCCCGATTATATTTTCCCGAATACCTTTGCTGCTTATTATCGCAGGCAGATTCTACCGCAGCGGCCTAATGCTGCCCACGGACATGTTCTCAATACACCATACGTTCCTGCGCCTACTTGGGCATCAGAATAATCACCTTAAACAAATCCCCGTCGATCTCCAGGTCAAAGCGGCCTCTTTGCATCTCAATCAGACTCTTGGCTATCGACAAGCCCAAACCGCTGCCCTGGGTGCTGCGGGCTTCGTCGCCCCTTACGAACCGTTCCAGCAGCGCCTCCGCCGAAACGTTCAGCTCCGCGGCCGAAATATTTTTAAGCACCAGCCGCGCCGACTCCCCCAGATCGTCTACCTCGATGTAAACCCGCGAACCGGGCAGCGCGTATTTAAAGATGTTGGCGAACAGGTTCTCCAGAGCGCGCCAGAACAGTTTGTCGTCCGCCGTGATATAGACTTTCTCCGGCGGGTGATTCAGCTTAAACTCCAACTGCTGCGCCTGGATTTTATCGTCCAGTTCCCCCAGACCCTGCGTGATCAGCGAAGTTAGATCGATCCGCTCCAGGTTTACGGGGATGCTGCCGCTCGAGGCCTTGGCCGCCTCAAACAAATCATCGGTCAGGATTTTTAAGTGCTGCGACTTCTGGTCGATTACCTCCAAATACTTGGCCGCCTGGTCGGGGTCCTTTTCCCCTTTCAACAGATCCACGTAAGTAATGATCGAGGTCAAAGGGGTACGGATATCGTGGGATACGTTGGTGATTAATTCGGTTTTCAGGCGTTCGCTCTTTAATTCATTTGCCACCGCCTTGTTCAAGCCCTCCGTCATCCGGTTGATATCCTCTGCCAGTTTGGCCAGTTCGCCCGAGCCGATCACCGCAATCTTATGCTGTAGATCTCCCTCCCGGACCCGCGCCAACCCCGCCTGGATGGCCTGGTATTCCTGCACCTTTTTAAACGCCAGCCAAACCGCGGCCCCGATCGTGACCGGGAACATAAAGAAGGTCAGCGCCACCAGCAAAGGATAGCCGATCACCACCACCGCGATCTTCCAGCCGAGGCTGCCGCTGGCGTAACGCTGCAGGAACCTATATACTTTATGCAGCACCGTATAGAGCAGCGAATGCTTAAGCAAGGTCCGGTTCTTCAAATGCCGGACTAAAGAGAGCACCAAGATCAATCCCAAAGCGCCGATGCCTGCGGTAATTGGCCAGGTCGCCTGGTTCAGCTGATACTCCAGCACGCCGAGACCAATAGCCCCCACCCATAAGGCAATGAGCGCCAGGCACAAGCCCAGGTTCAGGTCGGTATACAGGGTATCCACAAAGTTAAGATGCACCTCTTTATCGCCAAAGGCTTTACGACCGGCCACCAGGAGCAGATAAAGCAAAGCTGCGAGCAGCCCGGCGCTGAAGCCGCTTATGCGCTGCAGACTCCCAGTTGCCGTCTCCTTATTGTTTTGCCACGCCTCCAGCCGGGGATTCAAAAACTCCGGGGTAAAAGCCAGGTAAATCTTATTTTCCAGGTCAGCCAAGCGGCTTGGGGTATCCACGGTGTAAAAACTGCCGTCTCTAGCCCTGACATAACTGACCGATGAAAAAATATAGCGGTCTGGCTGGATCTGCGGCGGATAGCCGGCCGACTCGGCCTTATCCCAGATCAGATAGGCGGGGTAATCCTTGAAAAAGGCTTTGTCCGCGCTGGGACTATTGGTGAACATGTTTTCTCCGTCACTGGCGTAATAAAAAACCCCCGGGTACTCGGCCAGTTTCTGCAGAGCTAAATGGTAGCGCCGCAGATCATCTTTGATTAAATCCGCTTTCTGCTGCGCAGTCAGCTGCGCGATCCGGTCCGCATACCGCGCGGAAAAACGCTGATAATTCTCCACTCTGGATAAGGCCGGGTCGTATTCCCGGTAATTGCCCTCAACAGGCCTCCGGTCTTGCACCGGTGATTTTTGGTCTCCAGGCTGCCCAAAGCGGTATAGCGGCGAAGCTGCGACTTAACCCGGGCAATCAGTTCCAAGGGACTGAACGGTTTGGTGATATAATCGTCCGCGCCCATATTCAGGCCCAGGATTTTGTCCGTTTCCTCCGCCTTGGCCGAGAGCATGATGATCGGAAGATTCCGTTCCTCGCGCAACTTTAGGGTGGCTCGGATGCCGTCCATTTTCGGCATCATAATATCCATAATAATCAGGTGAATCTCGTTTGCTTCCACAATTCCTAAGGCTTCCAGGCCGTTGGCGGCTTTAAAGATGGCATAACCCTCGTTGCTTAAATAAATGGTTATCGCCTCTAAAATTTCCTTGTCGTCATCACAAATGAGGATATTCAAAAGTGAGGATATTCAAAAGCCATCCCCCCGGTATTTTGCTTTGCCCAAATAATATCACACCCCTCCGCTTTTTACTGTAGGGTAATGATAGCAAACAAATCTTAAGAACCGCCGGGGCTAATTCTTAAGATTTGCTTAAGCGAGGCAAAATAAATTAAATTAAATCGCCAGACGCGCTCCGCTGCACCAGCCTTCTTTTAACGGCTGCCGGCCGCCAGCTGCGGACGTGGTGAAAAATGAAATCACCGCCCACTCCGTAGCGGCCAGCACCCTGGTCCCAGGGGTAAATACGATTTTGGAGATCGGCGGTCAAGACTCGAAGATCGGATACTGGCGATTAACGGTTTATTTCGTCCTCTTTCCATGTAAGTAACTGTCTTATTAAGAAAATGCGCCCACTTATCATGCGGCACAAAAATAGTTGCTCGCTGTACAGTTTTGTTGTCACCCAAATCTACCGTTCTGACATTTAATAATCGTACGCCGGCGCGCAAGTCTTCCAGGCTTTTAATTTTCAATACTCAATCAACTATTTATTATTCGACAAAATTCGGGAAGTACCTGACCCCTTTAGGAATAAATTGGGAAGTCGGAAGCCTTACCGATTTATTCTCGTTCAGAGTACATGGCTCCCTAGTTTCGCGGGTCAGGCACCTTTAGTTTGAACCTAACTGTTTCATCAGACCTACCACTCGGTGGGTCTATATTTTTACCAAAGAACTCGGGTTACAAATTTAAACGAAATGTCGTTTCGTCGTTTCATAGAAGGAATTTGTTGAGCCTTGAAGAATTAGTAATTAAACCAAGTCATAACCCATTAAATAGATAGTGTATCTAGTAACATAGTTATAGGAGGCAAGCCACGAACCAGCTCGTTTTATGTTTTTTTGAGTGCTTTTACGAACTTATGAGGTTCATTAGGTTCGTAAATTAGGTGGTTGTCGGACAAATGAAGCGAAGACGTCGCGATGTCTTGTTCCAAGAAAGGTTGCAATAATATTTATGAATAAAATATTAAATAAAGCTTGTACAGTTTTTATGGCAATCGCTTTTTTGTGGGCAGGACTATATATGCTCTGTTCACAGTTATTATCTATCCATCAATCTGAATTCATGGACTATCGTATAGCTGCCGTGAGCATTATTTTGATCCTGGGAATTTTATATGCCTGCAAAAAGGTAATGGATGGTAAAAATGAGATATCTCTAAAAATGGCAGTTTTAATACTAATTTTATTGGCTGTGATTCCCAGATATTTTTTGTTGCATAATGTTTCTGTTGAACAAACCAGCGATTATGCAACCTATTTGGTTAATAGCCTATCTATCTATGAGAATTTTAGTGTTTCTCAAGATTGGCAACTGTATTTTGGCGCAATTGCCGGTAATGTTCCAATTATTTGTGGTATTTTTGCGCTTGGTTTCAAATTATTGGGTGCTTCGCTCGCGGTAGGTCTTTTTATGAATGTGTTATTCTATACCGGTGCAGTAGTTGCTCTATATTTCCTGGCGTTGCGTTTTACGGGGAAAAACACCGCGTTTCTGACTGCGGCAATTTATGCCCTGTGGCCCAATAATATTTGTTATTCTGTCTCCATGTCATCTGAACCAATGTATATCTTTTTTTTATTCAGCGGGCTGGCACTATTCACATATGGATTGCAAATTCGCGGTATTATGCTTTTAGCCAGTATGCTTTTATCGGGCGCTGTACTAGGTCTTTCACAAGCAATAAGACCGATTACGGTGAACTTTATATTGTCCATAGTGCTTGTTTTGGTATTTTATTCTAATAGAAAAACTGCAGAAAACAGCAGTCATTCGTTTAAACAGAGGTTAGTTATTCTCAGTACATTAATTGTTGCATATATGATAACCTTGTGGGGATTGGGGCTTTATACCAGTAAAATTGTACCAATAGTTTCAAAACCAAGCTATGGCTGGTCATTATTTGAAGGATCAAATATTAATACCTATGGTCAATGGGATCCCGAGTCAAGCAAAGTACTTTCTCGTGTAATGTCTGAGTATCCATTAGAACAAGTACAAACGGTGCTATTGGGAAAGGGCATTGAGCGTATTAAATCCTATGACGCACCTACGCTTATACATCTTTTGGAAATGAAAACGAGAAATGTATTTGGCAATGGTGATCTTTTTAACAAAGAGCTTAGAAGTTACATCACCGCACAACCGACCCTGATAAAATCGGGAAGTGTTCCCATGGTCATTCTTGCTTGGGGCCAATTATCCTTTTGGCTCTATCGCATGCTGGCCTTATATTTTATTTATATCTGCTTTAGATGTATGTATTTTATTCTGACTATGCGGGAAAGAGAAAATGTTTACCGACTGTTTGTTATGATTTTGCCGGTATGTGGGATTATGGCCGTTCACTTGCTGTTGACTTCTATTGAAAGATACAATTATCCAGCGATACCGATTATGATAATGATTGGGATGACGTTTATGGAAAGATATTCATTTATATTCAGAAAAAGGATGGGTGGTTAAAATCAATGAGTATTCAACATTCTAAAATTTTAGTTATGATTCCCGCCTACAATGAAGAAGAAAATATAGAAAAAGTCATTGATAATCTGCAAAGAAGAGTTCCTGAGGTAGATTATGTTATAATTAATGATTGCTCCAGGGATAAAACCCGGGAGGTTTGCCGTAAAAATAGCTTCAATTATATAGATTTGCCGGTTAATCTGGGTATTGGCGGAGGAGTGCAGGCAGGATATCAATATGCTCTGAAGAATGGCTATGATATTGCCATTCAGAACGATGGTGATTGTCAGCATGATCCTGCCTATATTAAGGATGTTGTTTCCCCTATAATAGATGGCCAGGCTGACATTGTCATAGGTTCACGCTTTGTTACCGGCGAGGGATTCCAATCCACCGGGGTCAGACGCATTGGAATAAATTTTTTAAGTGGCCTAATAAAGCTTTGGTGCGGGGTAAGGGTAAAGGACGTCACCAGCGGATACCGCGGCGTAAACCGCAAGTTCATTGAGATATATGCCTCGGAATATGCCCAGGATTACCCGGAGCCGGAGGCAATTATATCCGGCGCTATGAATGGGGCAAAAATCATGGAGGTGCCGGTGGTGATGCATGAGAGAACAGGGGGCGCGAGCTCAATTAGCGCGTGGAGGTCACTTTATTATATGATAAAGGTTTCCCTTGCAATTATTATGTATCGCCCTACCTTAGCAAAGAGGTGTAAATAATGGTGCCATTTATGCTGCGGGTAAATGCGCTGCTTGGAATAATATTCTATTTTGCCATAATATTTTATCTTTTGAAAAAGAAAGCTTTGATGTTGAAATATACTCTGCTGTGGATATTTTCGGGCATAATTATGGCAATTATGGTATTGTTTCCTGCCCTGCTAAAAAAGTTTTCCCTACTGATCGGCATTTCTACGCCTTCAAACGCTCTGTTTGCGGCGATTTTGTTTTTTATTCTGCTGATATTAATGTCTCTTACCTCAATTATATCGCGTTTGAACGAAAAGAATATCAAGCTGATTCAGTCGGTAGCTATACTGGAAAAAAGAGTGAGAGAGCTTGAAAATATGCAAACTAAAACAAATGTAGCCAAAGATCAACTTTTGAAACAGTATTAACAGAATTATTGGATTATTCTACAACCAAACCTTATCGGGCTATGCATCGCGGTGAGAGCTGTTACTAACGGGAACAAAAACTTCAGAATAATGTAGGTGATATATTTGCTTTACTTGCTGATTGTGTTTCAGGTTATATTGCTTGTGTCAGGACAAATGCTTTGGAAAACTGAACTTTTGAAAGTCGGAAGCATTTCTGCTGCGAATTTGGTGAAAATAGTATTTTCACCAAATATTTTATTGGGGATATTCATTTATATCATCGCTACTTTTGTATGGTTTTATATACTTTCCAAAGGAGCCTTTAATATTGTATATCCTCTTCAATTAAGTCTGGCAGCAATTTTTGGTGTTGTTTTATCAATAGTTTTATTACATGAAACCATTACCTTGGCTAGACTGGGCGGAATAGTATTCTTGGTTATTGGTGTATTTTTAATTGTGAAAAAATAGGATTGGGAGAAAGAATAATCTGATAACCAGGTATCCCCCAACTTGCTGAACCTCAAAATCTTTAATGTCCGACACTACTTGATGTAAAACAGCCTTTAAATCGGGTAACCATTGGCTGTTTTGTTTTTTCATGCCTCTTAAAACTGCTGCAAGATTAGCCCCGTGCTCTTCTAGGGTCTCCATGCCGCTCGGTTTTTGGGTTAAATGTTCTTCAGTGTAATCTACCCAGGGAATCTCCTTACTTCTGAGAAAGATTTTATGGAACGCTCCCAACTTTTTCTTCATGCACCTAACCGCAAATCCCATTTCCCATATATTTTAAAAATTTTACTCTGCGATACTGATGAAGAAATTCGCAACCTCTTAGGACTATTATATATGGCTCCGAAATTTGGAGACTTAAAACGTTATTGTGATAAAAAAGGTTGGGTGATGATTCATAATACTGATCATTGGTATTATGAAAAAGTACTAAATAATGGGACCGTTCTTCGAACTAAAATAAGTCATGCTATTAGTAAAGAAATCCCCAAGAATTTATGGGGATAGAATTTTACGTAAACAACTTCAGATAAGCGAAAGTGACTTCTGGAAAGGACTATAGTTTGACCTTGAATAAAAACAGGCTCATCTAGAAACGGTCAAAAAACCAAATCAGCCCGACTTTTTGCTTTATTTCTGTAAACTTTAAATTAACAGGATTTTTTGGAAAATGATAGAATTAGTTGTTGTATGTGAAGCGGATTTGTTTAAGTGGATTTATAAAAAAGGTGGTTAATTATATATGCTGAAAAATATCAGCAAAAAGATAAAAATGGTTTTTACCGAGGATGGATTTACATATGGCAACTGCCTTCTGGTAGAAGACGATGTCCGTCTTTTGATTGATAGTGGGGCCGGCCAAGCACTAGCCGAAGCCAGACCAGAAGGGGTTGATTTTTTAATCAATTCTCACCATCATTATGATCATATCCGAGGAAATGACTCATGCACTCAGGCCAAGGTTCTGCTCCATCCCCTGGAACAAAAGCTACTGCAAGCTCCCCAAAATCTGACCGCCTCTGCAGGTTGGGAAGAATTAATGGGCTATAATAATTACTTCGATCCTAGAAACATTGGGATCAGACTAGAACAAACAAACCGATCCTGGCGGATCGATGAAGAAATTTACGATGGTCAGATCATTGATTGTGGCCAAACTAAATTGATAGTGCTGCATACTCCGGGTCATTCCCCCGGGCATTGCTGTTTTTATTTTCCGGATGAAGAATTGGTTTTCCTAGGTGATATTTGTCTAACTAAAGTTGGCCCCTGGTATGGGGATCCTCAGACGAATATTGATGATTTTCTTAAATCTATTGACCGAATCATTGAACTGCATCCCAAAAAACTGGTAACCGGCCATATTAATACTATAATTTCCGATAACCCTCAATCAACCCTGATTGAATACCGCGATCGAATCTTAATGCGAGAACAACAAATCTTGCAACACTTGCAAAAAGTCCCCTGCACTATTCATCAACTAGCTGAACAACATATCATTTACCGAAAACATCATACTTCTTTTGTCCTTTTCTGGGAAAAAGCTATGCTCAAAAATCATTTGCAGCGTCTACTGAACCTGGAACTTATTGAACTCGTTGAAGATGGTCGTTACCGCATTCGAAAAGCTGGTTAGACCTGCCGACTCTTCGATATTAAAACAGGATAGATCTCCATAATTCTGGTGTAAGTAGATCACCGACAATGGCCAGGCAACCGCGACCATTAAGAATACCGCCAACTATGAAATGGATTTTGGCCCGGAAGATATCCTCCAGCGTTTCGTGCGGGGAGATGAAGCAAGAAGTACCGAAGGCTCGGGGCTGGGGCTCTCCATGGCCCAGAGTTTCACTGAGCTATGCCGGGGACAGTTTTCAATCACCATTGACGGCGATTTGTTCAAGGTGGAACTGTGGTTTAGCCGGCTAACCTAAAAGCACAGGTTGGATTTTCTCAAAAATTATGGAATTGGAAATCAATGTGCTATAATTATATTATCCTTGGCGTGCTTGATTTAAGAAAATTGTTTATTTTGACAATGGCACGTTTAAACTTAAATCGCATGGGATTGGAACGCTCATCAGGCTGACGGCTTTTTGATAACACAGCCTCAATAAACAATTAAATAAATGACCGTTCTGTGTGCCGAGTCCTCATTATGTATGAGGAGCGGGGGAACCAATTTATGGGGTGAATCTAATTTCCGAATTAGTAGGACTGCCCTTAGTCCGAACCCGTCAGCTAACCTCGTAGGCGTAACAAGGGAAGAATAGGTAATTATTATGAGCCGAACTCTTCTCGGCTCTTTTTGTCGTCTATACCCACCACATTTA
>JAAYQE010000214.1 GCA_012519455.1 Syntrophomonadaceae bacterium | reverse complement strand
GGATATACCATCCAAGGTATGGTTGGCGATACCTTATTGGAAGCGTATCTGACTAACCCGGCTTTAGCTAAATTAAGTCTGGAAGACCTTTCTTTACAATATCTCAATCAGCTGATCCTTCCCGCCCCTGATCCGGTCTGGGAGGGCTGCCGGCGGGCCGAGGCCGTGTTACGTTTGCATCTATACTTAAGGGAGCAATTACAGAAGGCGGAATTAACCTCTTTGTACCGGGAGGTCGAGTTACCTCTAGTTCAGGTACTGGCCCGGATGGAAAAAACCGGGGTCTATTTAGATGCCGCTGCTTTGGAAAAAATGTCGGAAGAACTAGGTGAGCGTTTAGAGGAATTGAGACGGGAAATATATATTCTGGCTGGGGAGGAATTTAATATCAACTCTCCGCGGCAATTAGGAGTTATCTTATTTGAAAAGTTAAAATTACCAGTGATTAAGAGGACAAAGACTGGTTATTCGACTGATGCTGAGGTGCTGGAAGAATTGGCTGAGCACCATGAAATGATCGCCCTTATTTTAGAACATCGTCAACTGGTCAAGTTGAAATCAACGTATGTAGATGGGATGCGGCACTTGATTAATCCGCGAACGGGTAAAGTGCATACGACTTTTAACCAGGCGATAACCGCTACCGGTCGATTAAGCAGTACAGAACCTAACCTTCAGAATATTCCGATTCGACTGGAGTATGGCCGTAGAATGCGTAAATTTTTTGCCCCATCTGAACCGGGCTGGTTGATTATGGCGGCTGATTATTCCCAGATTGAACTTAGAGCCCTAGCCCATATTTCAAGGGATAAGGCATTAATTCAGGCTTTCCAGGAAGGTAGGGATATTCATACGGTGACAGCTTCCCAAGTTTTTGAAGTACCAGAGGATCAAGTTACCCGAGAAATGCGGTATCGGGCCAAAGCAGTTAATTTTGGAATTGTTTACGGGATATCGGATTTTGGCTTGGCCCGGGATTTAGGTATCAGCCGAACGGAAGCGAAAAAATATATTACGCAGTATTTTGCTACCTATCGTGGTGTACGTGAATATATGGTCAGTATTGTCCAGCAAGCTCGAGATCAAGGTTACGTTACGACCTTATTGGGAAGACGTCGCTATTTACCAGAGTTATTCAGTAGTAATCGGAACGTACGAGAATTTGGCGAGCGGGCCGCGATTAATACTCCTATTCAGGGGACCGCAGCGGATATTATTAAAGTAGCTATGTTACGCGTAGATCGGGAAATAAACCAGCGTCAACTCCAATCGCGGATGCTGCTTCAAGTCCATGATGAGTTAATTTTTGAAGTACCGCCAGAAGAGGTGACTGAGATGACGGGTTTGGTACGACGCGCCATGGAAGAAGCGGTAACTTTACGGATTCCCCTGTTAGTTGCTATTGAGGTAGGACCAAATTGGTATGATTTAACTCCATGTATATAAGGGGGTTTACTTTTGCCCGAATTACCGGAAGTTGAGACCGTGCGACGCTCTTTAATTAAGCATTTAATCGGTCGAACCATCGAAGAAGTAGAGGTGTTTCTACCGAAAATTATTCGCTATATGGAGGTTGCCCAATTTCAGGAAAGCTTAAAGAACCAGCAGTTTTTAGCCATCGAGCGCCGGGGTAAATACCTTCTGGCCCATCTTTCTAAAGGGTGGACTTTAGTGGTTCATTTAGGCATGACCGGGCGTTTATATTATCTTCCCGTCGATAAGGGTCAACCATTATCGTCCACCTCCCTACCTTTAACCCCTTCTAGTCTACCCTTAACAAAGGGTAGTGAAGCACCAAGGCATGTACATGCTATTTTGAGCTTGGATAATGGAGGAAGCTTGGTTTATCATGATTATCGGCAATTTGGTTACCTAACTTTAAGCCGAACTAATGAGACTATGTGCTTGAAAGGGCTCAAGGAATTGGGCCCTGAGCCGTTAGAGGATAAATTTAGCTTGCCGGTATTGCAAAGAGGAGTACAAGGTCGTAAAGCGAAAATAAAGCAGTTGCTTTTAGATCAGAGACTGGTGGCAGGAATAGGTAATATTTATGCAGATGAAATATTGTTTACCGCCGGTTTGCATCCAGAACGGTCGGGAGGCTCTTTAACCGATGCTGAGTTAAAAAAGCTCTACCGGTCAATACGCTATGTTTTACAGAAAGGAATTGAGTTCAGGGGTACCTCGATTAATGATTATGTTGATGGAGAGGGCCATCCAGGAGAATTTCAGCATCATTTGCAGGTATATCAAAGAACTGGTCAAGCGTGTACCCGTTGTTCTAGCGTTATTCAAAGGGTTAAAGTAGGCGGAAGAAGTTCCCATTTTTGTCCGCAGTGTCAAACAGAACCGGCAAAGATTTAGAAATTACGTCACCGGGTTATAGGAGTTGGAGCGTGAGGATATATTGAAAGTGATAGGGTTAACCGGCGGTATCGCTAGTGGTAAAAGTACGATTTCTCGTTATTTAGCTGAACTTGGGGCCATAATTATTGATGCTGATAAACTTGCGCGGGAGGTAGTTGAACCGGGGCAACCGGCCTGGCAGGAGATTGTCGATTATTTTGGCCCAGAGGTACTTACCACCGAAGGAAATTTAGATCGAAACCGGCTGGGACAGATCGTTTTCCTTCAAGCGGAGGCTCGCCAACGGTTGAATCAAATCACTCATCCCCGAGTAATTGAAAAAACCCGTAAACTTTTGAATGAATTAACGATCAAAGCGCCGCAAGGGGTTGCCGTGGTGGATGCCCCTTTGCTTATAGAAGCGGGAATGACGGATTTGGTTGATCAGGTGTGGTTGATTGCGGTGGAGGAAGAAATCCAGATTTCTCGTTTAATCGCCCGTAATGGCCTACAAGAGGCCGAGGCCCGTAGGCGGATCGCCTCTCAAATGCCCCTGCAGGAGAAAGTGAAATGGGCTGATTGTATTATTGATAATAATGGAAGTATAGTTGATACCTTGAAACAAGTACAACGTTTATGGAAGGAGTTAATCACCAGTTAATGTTGATTCGTTGGCCTAAACTTCAGGTATGGACCTGGTTGCTTTTACTGATAGGAGTAGGGATTCTTTTGTTTATTAACTCATCGTGGTTTTTAAAAAGAACGGTGTACCCTTTACCCTATCAGGACCAGGTCTTTTATTATTCAAAGAAATACGGAGTCGATCCTTATCTGGTAGCCGGCATCATGCGAGTGGAGAGCAGCTTTAAACCACGGGCCGAATCTAGTCAAGGAGCAAGGGGCTTGATGCAAATAATGCCGGAAACCGGACAGTGGGCAGCCGAACAGATTGGCTTGCCTGATTATGATCCGATTCGTTTGTATGATCCGGAGTACAATATACAAATAGGCTGCTGGTACTTATTTAATTTAAACCAGGAGTTCCGGGGTAACCGTCTGCTGGTATTAGCAGCTTATAATGCTGGTAGTGGAAGGGTACAAACCTGGCTGGCCAATGGACAGTGGGATGGACACTGGGAAACGATTGAAAATATTCCTTACCCGGAAACACGGCAGTATTTAAAAAAGGTACTTAATGACTATCAAATCTACCAGAGGTTGTATGAATGAGATAAAGGGCAATTATTAAAAAATAGATTAGTTATTCTTATTTACAATAGATTTTATTATATTGAATTTTATAACCATGCATGATAAAATATGGCTTATTAACGAGGTTTAATGCCGCTATTGAAGCGGCCCAAGCCGGTGAACATGGTCGTGGTTTTGCTGTAGTTGCTGATGAGATTCGGAAGTTAGCTGAGGACACAAAACGTTCCATCCTTACGATAACTTCTTTGCTAGATAATATCCGTAATAGTACGTCGGAAACGGTCCAATCGATTGGGAATATTAATCAGGCAACTAGTGAAAGCACGTTGCTCATTGAAGAAATGTTAACCGATATTCAACAAATTACGCAAAAAGTGGCTATGATTAACCATCAAATC
>JAAYQE010000213.1 GCA_012519455.1 Syntrophomonadaceae bacterium | reverse complement strand
TTACCGAGATACTGAGCACAAAAACCGGCTGCCTCATTTTGCCCGATTTTTTGCATGTCGTATACTAAGGCTTCCAGGATAGGTGCAGCCTCTTGTAGATTTCCCTGTTTATACAGGGATTCGGCCTGATTATAACGCTGCCATTCCCGAGCCGCCTGAACTGGTTTACTAGGGATAAGCAATGAAGCAACCAGGAAAAAAACTAGTGTTAAAGATAAATATCTTCGTTTAATCACAGTATACCCCTCCCTTTCTTAGTAACCTCCTGATCCATATATTACATTATTTAATAGAATACTAGCAAAACCAAATATTTCATAGTCCTTAAAGGTACAATTTTGTGCAAATCTACCCTAATTTATATATAACCTAAAATCTTTCGTCTTGGGTTAGAACTTGCATAAACAACCCAATTTTGGTAAAGTGCAAGTAAGATACTTAATTTATAAGTAAATATTTTTATGGAAAAAAGTTAGCGGTACCTTGCAGCCTGGAGGTGAAAAACCGTGCGGATTGGTGCTGGCTCCGATTATCAATCGAATAATCTTTATAATCGCTTCGGCCATGATTTTCGACTGCACCCGGAGAAGTCAACATCACTTGGGGCATCTATCGCGGATCCACGTCCGTTAGATCCGAGGGGTAAAAGTGCTAATCCTGAGGAAAGCAGACCGGGCCAAACCCCGAAAATCGAGGGCAATAAGGAAGCCGTCGGTGAAAAGATAGAACCTAAGCCGTGTCAGACCTGTGCTTCACGGCGTTATCAGGACTCCTCTAGCGATCCTACGGCCTCAATGCAAAGCCCTACCCGGTTAGCACCTGGAAACGAAGCCAGTTCCGTACTGGCCCATGAGTATCAACACCTGGCCTACCGACAGCAGGAAGCAGAACGAGAAGGTCGAAAGGTTACCTTTCAGACGGTACGGATTTCGACCTCCGCTTGTCCGGAATGCGGACGCATATATGTCTCAGGTGGACAGGCGATAACGACTACCGTTCCGGAAACTACATCGGAGAAGCCAGAAAACACAGCGTTTAACCCCTTTAGAAAAGGATTCGAAAATTTTGAATTAAGGGAACCACTAGATCGAATATTAGATGCTTACCAGAGATGGCAAGCATGGAACAACGAAGCTGGGGACCGGAGTAAGGTGCCGCAAAACACGCCCCCTCCGGTTTATCAACCGATTTATCAAATAGATATGCTTGCTTAATTGAGGGGTGCTCAGCTAAGAAGGGTCCGCAAACTACGAATTTTAGCCCCAATATCATTAGCGCCTACAATTTCCGTTACCAAGGCGATACATTTAGCCCCCCGCTGGGCGACTTCTGTAATGTTGTGTTCTTTAATTCCACCAATGGCTACAAAAGGAAGAGGAATATGCTTAACTACATAGTCTAAATATTCTAAACCTACCGGGGCACAAACATCTTTTTTGGTTTGAGTAGTAAAGATCGGGCCCACCCCGATGTAATCTACTCCCATTTTCATGGCTGATTGCGCCTGTTCTGGAGAATGGGTAGACAAACCAATAATTAAATCCTTACCCACTAGTTCTCTGACCCGATTAACCGGAAGGTCATCCTGACCCAAATGTACCCCATCGGCTTCGACCAGCAAAGCCATGTCTACGTGGTCATTGACGATAAAAGTGACCCCTGCCTCCTTGGTCATTTTCCGCAACGCCAGGCACTCCTGATACTTCTCCTGCATCTTTTTATCCTTCTCACGATACTGAATAACTTTAATCCCGGCTTTAATCATTTGGGATACTACTTCAATATTATTTCTACCCAATGAATACTCTTCAGCCGTTATCCCATACAAGTCAGCCTTCAATAGCCGGGCCATCGCGGATTTATTAGCCATTCCAATCACCTTTCGTTAGAAAGTTAAACACATAACTAAGTATAACATCTGCTTGTTTTGCCGAGGCAATACATACCCTTGGTGCCATAGGCGGAGCAGCCGGCCCCACTTCGCTAACTAGATCTCCCACGATGTATAAGTGTTCTTTGATCTTTTTGACTACAAGGTTATCACTTTTCCCCCAGCCGGCCAGGCCCGAAGCACAGACTACTAGCTTGCCTGAATGGATATATGTTTCTACCAATAGCTTTTTGCTCTCGGCCCGGTCCAGGGCTTCCACTACGATGTGACAATCTGCAAAAATACCCTTTACGTTTTCCGGGGTTATCTTTTGATCCAATAACTCAATTTCCAGGTCCGGGTTTATTCGCCGTAGGTTTTTATGCAAGGCTTCAACCTTCTTGCAACCCACTTGATCGGCAAAGTAAAACTGGCGATTAAGGTTAGTCCAGTCAACCACATCAAAATCTACAATTTTCAGGTGCTTAAAGCCGCTTCTAACCAGAAATTGAGCACAATTGGAGCCCAAGCCCCCAGCCCCAGCGATGCCTACCCGTACACTTTGGATTTGGTTTAGACGTACCCTCCCGATATGGGTTACCAGGGCACTTTCAAAGTCATTCATACATAAATATCCTCCACATAAGTATCTCCCACCTAAAGATGAAACGAAGGAATCGTTTGCGCCGAAAGGGAAAAGCGCAGCGTGATCGTGATCAGGTTCAGGTTAAAACTGATGCCAGTCTTTGAAAACCGGCTGATAACCCTGGTGGTAGATCATTTTTTTCATCTCTTCTACCCCACGTTCATCAGATATGTCAAACTGACCGATAGCCTCCTTGCCGCTAGCCCGGCCCCCTACCGCGGTACAGGAACCCGCCGACATTTTGGTTACCCCCAACCGAAGTAAATTATCCCGAAACTCGGCCCGTTCCCGCGTGGAAATAGTGATCCCAGCCCGGGGCATAAACAATCTAAAAGCCAGAAGATATTGCACTAGGTTTTTATCGCTTACTACGCAACGGGGCTCAAAACCGCCCAAGTGCGGTCGCAGACGGGGTAACGAGATAGCTACATCCACTTCGGGGTAGTGTTTCTGCAGATAATGAGCATGCAATCCAGTTAGAAAGGTCTCGGGGCGCCAGTGGTCCAGACCTAACAAAGCTCCTAGGTTGACGGACCTTATGCCGGCCCGGCAGGCTCGCTCGGGAGCCTCTAATCGATAAAGATAGTTTCTTTTGGGACCCGCCGGATGCAGATCCAGATATAACTTTTCATTATAAGTTTCCTGATAGATAGTTAAAGCGTCCACCCCGGCCTTAATCAATTCGGCATACTCGTGTTCTTCCAAGGGATAAATCTCAATACTGATCGAGGCAAAATATTTTTTTAGCACTTCAACACAGTCTAAGAGGTAAGAAACCGGGGACATTTTCCGGGACTCTCCGGTTAAGATGATGACATGCTTTAATCCGGTCGCTGCAATAATTGCGGCTTCTTTTTCTACCTCAGGCAGACTTAACTTTTTGCGTTCTAGTTTATTATTCACCCGAAAACCGCAGTAAACGCAAGAATTAACACAGTAGTTAGCGAGGTAAATTGGGGTATAAAGCTGCATAACCCGGCCAAAGTGTTGGACCGTCAGCCGGTGCGCCTTTTGGGCCATAGGCTCCAAATAGGGCTCTGCTGATTCGGAAAGTAAAGCCAAATAATCAAACTCATTAATCCGGTCCTTATTTAAAATTCTCTCTATATCGGTACCGGTAAGCCGGGAAAAATAGTTTTCAAAATCAAAGCTTTCATATCGCTTATATTCTTGATAAAAACTCATTTTAACTCATTCCTTAAATACGCTAAAATCCTTATTAATCCCTTAAAAAGCCGGTCAACGGTGAAGAAGCCTCGGCTAATTCCCGGGTGGCCCCGGGACCGGCCAAGAAAGCCATCCTTCCAGCCATTACAGCTAGGCCAAAAGCCCGGGCCATCGTCACTGGATCTCTGGCTGTGGCGATAGCCGTATTCAGCAGTACAGCCGCGGCTCCCATCTCCATTGCTTCAGCCGCTTCGGAAGGTTTGCCAATCCCCGCATCCACAATTATCGGGAGGGAAATCTCCTCAATCAAGATTCTAATTAGCTCCCGGGTTCTAAGACCCCGGTTACTGCCAATCGGCGCGCCCAGAGGCATTACGGCTGCTGCCCCAGCTTCCTGTAATTTTTTAGCCACCATAAGGTCCGGGCTGACGTAGGGTAAAACCACAAATCCTTCCCCCGCCAGGATTT
>JAAYQE010000249.1 GCA_012519455.1 Syntrophomonadaceae bacterium | reverse complement strand
TTATACTCTTTACTTTTGGCATAAGCACAAATTTTTTCTGCTATTTTTTGTCATTGGTAATACTCTGGATAATATATTTATATCCTTTTTCCGTTAGTTCTGGATTAGATACGGTGGGAACTATCGTTAACATCCCGGCTTCTTCGTATATATTAGATATTGGTATGCAAATATCGGAAAACCAATGCCCAATTACAGCCACCATGTGCGTATTCTGGCTAAATTTCTGGGCAACATCAACAGCAGTTTTGAAATTACCTTTGTCATCTACCACTTCAAGACTAATTTTCTTGCCGTTAATACCTTCCGAGTTGATATCCTCTAAGGCTAGTTCAATGCCTTTTAAAAATTTGGTGTTATCCTTGGCAAAATCGAGGGGAACCGGCACGCCAACCACAATGCATTCACCCTGCCCCGCATTTTTCCCCCTCTGGGTTGCCAAATCACCATCAACGCATCCAGTTAAAATGAATAGTGAAAAAATACATAAGAAAAGTATCTTTGTCATTTGATTCATTTCAAAAGACCTCAATTTCCTTTAATATTCAGAGTAAGGTGCACTTAATTACTAATTGATAAAGCATCCTTTTGCTCTGGGTTGACCTTAGCAAAAATAATAAATACTAACAACAATATCAATATCACTAAGGCAATTATCCCCACCCCCATTCTCATTCCTAAAGATAAAGCCATTCCGTACAATATTGGTCCTGCCATTCTACTTAAATTAACCATTCCACTAAAATAAGCAATCCCTTGATTAATTTCTAGGTTCCTAATCCCTTTTAAACCTAAAAAATAGCTCGTCTTCATTGCGATTCCGAAGCTTTCGGCAATCCCTAATAAAATAATGGTCACAAAGGCGGCGGTAATATTACCAAAAAAGATAAAAGTTCCAAGGGCGCAAACCACAATAAGCATAGATATGATCATTCCATTGATATTGCCTAGTTTTTCAGTGCAAAATCGGCTCAAAACCGGCCCTAAATAAATGATAAATAGGCCATTCAAGAGAATACCCCGACTAATGTCGCTTTGAGAAAGTTGGTTGCTTGAGGCAAACAAGGGAAAATAATAATCAAGAAAGGCTCCCCCCACAAAATAGGGAATAAAAATACAGGCAAGAAATACTATGGCTCTCTTGTCTGCAATAAAATTAACGAAGTTTGCCAAGGCAGAAGCGTTCGTAGCTCCTCTCGCTTCAACTTCGAACTCATTCATTAACCTTCGCGCAAAAATAACAGAGATAACTACAGCGATAGCCGCTAAACAAAAGACCGCGTTATAACCTATCCTATCCGCCAACATGCCACCCATTACGGCACCACAGTTCAATCCGGCAATCGAGCCGGCCCCAAATTCCGCAATAGCGACATTTCTTTCCGGCAGCGATACCACTAGAGTACGAATGGTCATTAAAATGTTGCCTAAACCCCAGCCTGCCACCGCCCTAGAAAGAGTATATGCAATAACGGTAACACTAAATCCGGATAACAAATTGCCCGCCGCTAAAAACAAAGCGCCCAGATAAAAAACGTTCCTCCATCCTCTCTTATTAATGGACCGACCAGCAAAAATTATGGCTAATATCCCTCCCAGCATTTCGGCTGAAAGTGGCAACCCCAGCACCACGTCCTTAGGTAAT
>JAAYQE010000212.1 GCA_012519455.1 Syntrophomonadaceae bacterium | reverse complement strand
TTAATTGACTTATAAAAGCTAAGTATTGATCACTCTATTTAAAAAGCTACAATTAAAAAACTAAAAAATATAGAGAAAAAATTGGTTTTAGGAGGAAAAAATAAAGTCCCTGGCGAAGGTATCCATTTATACTCCAAATTTGTAAAAACCAAGGAGATTGCTTGGATTTTACAAATTGGGCCGGAGGTGGGTACAGCCTGATGCCACGGGTTAAACGGGTTAAAAAAGATGCGGCGCAGATGTTGCGGCTAAATATCATCGTTGATCAGCTTAACCGTAAGACCCCTTACGGAGGAATGACGATAAAGGAGTTGGCCGAACGAACCGAGGTAAGTGAACGTCAGATTTATCGTGACTTACAAGTGATCGAAAATTACCTTCGGGTGCCTCTGGTACGGCGGGAAGACGAGAGTAAAACTATTCGGGTTAGTTTGAAATATGGTTATTTACCCAGTCTTAGCCCGGAAAAAGCAACCGTAATTTTTTTAAGCATGCTACAGCAAAAAGGATCAGCTTTAACTGGCCATCTTGATGAAATAAAAAATAGTCTAATTTCCACGCTCTTTAAGTATCACTATAATCCCCATCAACTGGCTGTAGACAAGCTGCAAGAACGGATTCATTTGGTGGAGGAAACCCTTACCGAACCACGCCAAACCGGTGAATTCTTTATTAAATTGGTCCAAGCAGTAAGGGATTCCTACCAAGTGAGGCTCTGGTACTACGTTGGTTATAGCGGGGAGGAAACTGAACGAATAGTAGAACCCTATGGCCTGATCTGTAAGCGTCAGAACTGGTACCTGATTGGCCGCTGTTTGACCCGCAACGACATTCGAGTTTTTCGGGTTGACCAGATTCAGGATCTTACTTCTTATACTGATAGGGTGTTTGAATACCCTGAAGCTTTTTCCCTGGCGGAGTATATGGCTCCGTGTTGGGGAGTTATTAATGATGGTGATTGCCATTACATTCGGTTGAAATTTAAAAAGCAAGTAACCTATCGGATAAAAAATATGATTTACCATCATTCTCAACGCCTGGAAGAAGAATTACCGGATGGGTCGTTAATCGTGTCTTTCTATGTTTGCGGAGTAGCGGAATTAACCGGGTGGTTGATTCCGTGGGGCGATATGGTGGAGGTTTTAGAGCCAGATTGGCTCCGACAGGAAATGGCAAATAAGGCGAAGAGGATTTTAGAGTTGTATCGAGATTAATTAATAATTAAGTAAAACTTTAAAAGGGGGGATTAACCATTAATTTAAACCAGACAATTGCCTTGATTGGTGATAATACTGCCACACAAGGTGAACTTGGCAGAATAATTAAAAAGGTGGGTGATAAAAAAGATAAAGACAGTTATGTTGTTTTTCTTGTTTTTGACCTAAGGGAAGGGCAGATATACTTTAGCCGGCCGGAGCCTTTCTCTAAGCAGAGTGTATACGAATATAATTATTTGGGTAATAATCCAGGTGCCTCGATGCAATATCATTTAAGTCGAGAGTTAACTTCATTAGGATATTTATTGGGTACTGTTTTTAGCGATTTACTTCTAATGTTAAAAAAACACGGTCAAGAAAACAGCGAACTGGCTAAGATTATATTGCAACTGAAAGAAGCAGGTCTTATTTCAACTCAAGATAAACAAGGTCAGGGTACGGTAAACCTAAACAGATTAAGGGTTTATTCTAATAATAATTATACCGGGGTTGAATTAAAACGGGATAAAAAAGCACTGATTTTCTCTAGCGATAATAATGAACCAAAAAGATACAGTTATGAACAACTACTAAGAAATGATCTTGATGATAACAATAAACGGAATGCCTATATCTTGGTAATCCCAGTGGTACAAACTGAAGATGAACAATTTATTATTCTAAGTAAACACCCTGATTATGTTGAACTGATTAAGCAGGAAAAATTTGGTGAAGCTTCACCTAAGGTGAAGAAAAATTCAATGGGAAAGGTATGTCATCTTTGTGGACAGGTTGCGGAAGATGTTACCCATAAATATTCCGCGAAGTTTGATCAATCCAAAATTAATAAGATATTTACCACTACTACGATAAACACAGCGCCAAGTTTTAATAAACAAGATTATGACCGGGTATATGGTTTGTGTAATAGTTGCTACAACAGACTGTTAGCCGGAGAAAATGTGGTCAAGGAAAGGTTTCACGGACAGATAGCAAATGAAAGCGCCTATATCATTCCAGAATCACTATTGGCAAACTTTGATTACGACAATCTGGTTCGAATCAAGTATGGAATAGATTTTGCTTTTAAAACTGCTTCTGCAGAAGAATGGTTAAAGGGAATAAAAGCAGAAATTGGGTTAATGGAACAAGCTTTCTATACGGTAAATTTTATTATTTACCGGACTGATGGGAAATCAGTAACGGTTTTACAATCCATTGAGGATGTACCTACCCTACGTTTTACCAGGATAATTAGATCTATAGCCAGAAATTGGGACCGTTTATCTGGGCATCTACGCCATATGTCGATTGGTAGTATATACGGTCTTATCCCGGTCAGGGTTAATAAGAAGGGGGAACAGATTGACATTGGACGGGTTTTAACCCTTTATAAAGTTTTATTGTCGGGGGGGGTAATTGATAAGGTAACCTTATTTTCTTACGCAGTGGAAGCTCTTGATAAGGGAATGAGACAGCTAGCCAAGAGTGAAATAGATAATTACTTAAATATGCAATTGTTTAATTATCGCAGGGGAAAAGAAGATTTCTTCATAAAGAAAATTATTATGAGTTATCTGGTATTATTTCATACCTGTCAAGAGTTTAGCCTGCTTAATAACACCGAGTTTATGAATGGCGAGTCAGGGGGGAGTTATATGATAGCAAGTTTCAGTGAAAGAATAGATAAGTCGATAAGCCGAACGGAAGAATTTTTAAATCAAGAGGGGTTTAAAAAAGAAGCCCGTGCTTTGTTCTACCTGGGAGCCATGGTGTACCGAGTCGCAATTGCTCAATTGCTCAAAGAACACCGTACCAAACCGGTCTTGAAAAAAATTAACTTTCAGGGGATGAACCAGCGGGATGTTAATCGTTTGTATTTTGAAGTAGTAGAAAAGTTGCGACAGTACGATAGATTGACCTTATTTGCGGAAGCCTTGATGAATCGTTTCCACTATTATGCCGGTACAATCGGGGATAATTGGCCATTAAGCGAACATGCCAATGTTTTTTACATCATGGCCGGGTATGCCTATATGGTAGGAAGCAAGCCAGAAGATGTCACCAAGGAGGAAAAGCAGCTAATTATTGAAAGTGAAGAGGAGGAGGCTGTGTAGGATGATAATTAAGCAGAACAGTGAATTTTTATTCTTGTTTGAGGCTAGTATGACTAATCCCAATGGTGATCCAGATCAAGAAAATAAGCCCCGTATGGATTATGAAACCAGCACGCTGTTGGTTAGCGATGCCCGGAGGAAAAGGGATTGCCGCGATTTTATGAAAGAGAAGAACTATCAGATTTTTGTAGATACCATAGGGGATAACAAAATACCCATGGATAAAATGTTTGCCCATATTATAGAGTTATATTTTAAGGTGCCGGAAAAGATTGAAGTTTTAAAAAAGAATAATCCAGATCTTGATAGCAACTGGATGCTCGGTAAGCAATCAGCTAAATACCAAGAAGAGTATAATGAACTAAAAAAAGACAAAAAAATAAAAACAGAATTTACTCGGTTTAATAATCTATTGTTAACCGAGATAATTAAGGATTCCCTGATTGATATTCGGCTTTTTGGCAGTGCCATGGCTGTAGAGGGAGTTTCCCGCACGTATACCGGACCTGTGCAAATGAATTGGGGCTATTCACTGCATCCGGTCGAACTGGTTAAATCGAACACTATTACCTCTATTATGAATGAGGATAACTCAACCTTTGGTAAAAAACATAAGGTTCATTATGCCCTAGTGGCTCATTATGGAACCATTAATAAGTTTAGTGCTAGAAAGACTGGGATGACTGAGGCGGACCGGGATATTTTTCGCAAAGCCCTAGTACAGGGAATGATGAACCAACAAACTGACAGTAAACAGGGGCAGATTCCTTTGCTTTATCTAGAGATAGTTTATCAAGATGATTTCGATGGTTACCTGGGTGATTTGCGGCGTTTTATTGATGTCGATTATGATGGGCAAAAACCGATTAGAAACCTTAAAGACTTACAAAAGGTGGACTTTAGTCGTTTAGATGCGGTAATTAAGGAAATGAAGTCCATGAACTATGTGCAAGAGGTTATTGTCTGGAAAGATCCCTTTGTGAACAAGGAGATCTTTAATCTAATGGAACACCAGCCAATAGACTTATGGAAGGCAGTGCCGGTACAGGGGGCATAAATATTATGAAGATTATTTCGTTTTATTTAAAAGGGAAAATGGCGCACTTTCGGCGGTATTATTCCAATTCATCCGCTTTGACCTACTCGATTCCACCACGGACCACTATTGCCGGAATTATTGCCGGGTTACTGGGTTGGGAGAGGGATACATATTATGATACCTTTTCTTTGAAAAATTGCCGGATAGCCGTTGCCCCGGTCACCCCAATCAAAAAGTGTGTGCACAAGTTAAACCTGCTCAAGGTGGAAAGTATTAACGAATTAAATGGCTCTAGCGGCTTTCACACCCAAAGTGCCACGGAATTCGTTTTTCCCTTCAATTTAAGGAACGGGTGGCTAAGCTATCAAGTCTGGTTTTATCATCAGGATCTAGCGATTATGAGCCAGTTGGAAATCCTTTTGACCAGATATACCACTGCTTACGGTAGTCAGGGCATATCGATGGCCCTTGGCCCAGCCTATAATCTTGGGTGGATAGAATATGCCGGACTTGCAGAAGGTGAGGAATTTACCGGCGACAGCGGTCAGGAACTGATTCGGTCAGCTATACCCCAGAAAAATATTGAGAAGATTGGGATAAAGGACATGTTTTCTAATGAGTATCGGTTAGTTCGGGAAGAGATTCCCATGGAATTCGATAAGAACCGGCGGATAACCAGCACTGGACTTAGTAATATGATCTTTGATTTAAACGGTAATGTAATTCCAGCCACGGTAAGCAGGTGGGTCAGGCTGGATAAGAATACGAATATTACTTGGATGGAGTAAAGCAAAGCAAAGCACCACAGCTAAAGGATTTGGCTGTGGTGCTTAATCTAAATTGCAGTACGGAATAGTAATTAAAATCTAATTACCCAAATGAAGGTGATGCAAATGTATTATGCCCGATTAGACCGGGATAAGGGGATAAGACAAGGTTTGGGCAACCATTTAAAGGGAGTAGCCCAGTGGGCTCAAGATAGCATTTCTGAGAGCATCTGTTTTAACCCCTTTTCCTATACTACTTTAACCGATCTGTGTTATTGGATGGACTACTTTCATGATCTAGGCAAATATACGAGCTATTTCCAACAATATTTGCAGTATGATCAGGACTCAGAATACAAAAATCATGCCCACATTTCTGCCCTTTATCTTTACAGCTTTTTGCAGGATAGGCTGAAGATAAAAGACTTTAAGACAGAAGAAAATGTACTGGCTTTTCTTGCTTATCTCTGTGTCCGTTTTCATCATGGCAGCCTTAGCCTAAATGGTCTTTTTACCGAGTCTAACCAGGCCAGGATGTTAAGGGAACTTCAGCATCAGGTTGAGGATCTACAAGGGAAAATACCTGAGATATTAAAGGATACGGAGCTAGAAAAGGTTATCTGCCCGGAGGATTTCCTGAGGTACGGCAATATCCAAAATTGGAAGAATAATTCCAAACTGCATCTTATGCACCAGTATATCCTTAGCCGTTTAAAAGGTGAAAAATGGTTTTTCATTTTAATTTATCTTTTCTCATTATTAATCGATGCGGATAAAATGGATTCGGCTGAGCTAAAAAAAGAAAAAATCAGACTTTTAAAAAGGACCGCGGTTGAAGATTATTTGCAAGAAATTACTACCGGTTCGCTTGAGGCAACTAAAAAAATAAATGATTTTACTGATAAACGCCAGGCAGTTCGTCAAACAATTATTAACGTTTTAGAAAACCTCAGTGATGAAGAGATAGCTGGTCAGTATTTTTTCACCCTAACTGCCCCAACCGGGACCGGAAAAACCTTGGCGGCTCTAGAAGCAGCCATTCGCTTGCAGCAT
>JAAYQE010000236.1 GCA_012519455.1 Syntrophomonadaceae bacterium | reverse complement strand
TCTTTAACTATTTCTCTTGCTCTATCATAATTACCTTGTGCTATTTGAACTTCTACTAAGGCATTGTTATAATTGTTTTGAAGTATCATAGCATCAAGTTTTTGCTCTCTGCTTAGTTCGTTTAATTGACCTGATATTTGAGAAGTTAATATAGGTTTTGACCTAACTACATCTTGTTCTTTAATATCAAGTATTCCTTCGTTTTGTATCTTTGTTCTTAAAAGGTTAGCAAAACTTTGAGCCTCAGCTAATTCTTGGCTTTTACCTTCTAAGTCTTGTTCTTTCATAGCCTGTTTCTTTGCTTCTGCTCTAAGTTCTCCCATATTAGATAATAGGTCATATATTCTATCAGCAGTTGTTATCTCTTTAATTTCTTCTTTTGGAGTTCCTGTTTGGTCTATCATAGCAGTTGGGTCATAACCTTTACTCTTAGCATATTCAAGATTTTTAATATCGGTATCAGTAGCAGTTCCATTTAAAGTCTTTTGATAAGCTCTATTTAATTCTTGTATTTGTTTGTCTGAAAATTGAGTTAGGTTATTTGCTGTCTGACTAATTTCAGCACTCTTTTGTGGGTCAAGAGCCTCAGCAAAATCTTTTTGTGGTAAAGTTCCAGGAACTACAACACTAGGCTTCCAACCTTTACTAATCGCATAAGCTAAGTTTTTTTCATCATCGGCAGTTGCCTTACCCTCTTTTTGTCTTTGGAAAGCAATATCAAGACCTTTAATTTGGTCAGCAGTAAAGCCAGTTTTAACTGGTTCTGGTGTCGGTGTAGTTGTAGGAGCAGGAGTTGGAATTGTAGGTGATGAGATAGGTGCTGGTGTTGTAGGAGCAGGAGTTGGAGTTATCTGATTAGGTGTAGTTGAAGCCATTGTACTACCCATTTGAGAGGCATATTCATCATAATTTGGGTCACTACCTGATATTACTTGCCCATTAGGTAATGTAATGTTTGGTTTTGTAGCCATATTTGTTTATATTATTTGTTCCCAACTACCACCAACATAAATATAAAGTTCTTTTGTGCCTGAGTTATCTCTAACCCAAAAGCAGTCAACAAACTTTTTTGGTGTGTGAGTTGGAACACTATTATTAATTCTAAAAGTATATTTTAAGTCGTTAATATATTGCTGGTCTGTATTTGGTATGATAAAGTTATTAGTTTTATCTTCTCCTATTTCTCTTATTGTATTATTTTTTTTCATATAATTCAAGTTTTAATAAATATTAATACCTAATATAGAAACTGGAAAGCTATTTGTTATTCCGTGTATTGTTATTTGGACAAAAAGTTTATTAGAGAAAAATGGATTAGGATTAAAGAACATTTGCTCTCTGTTAAGGTCGCCTAAACTTATCTCCTTAGTATCGCATTTTTTTAGCTTTAATAACTGTAATGACCTATAATTGTTATCATTTTGGCTAAAATATGGGCCAACTGTTAAAGATATTGCCTCATCGGATATGTTTTTTGTCTGAACAAAAGTTCTTTCACCTCTTATTCTACTATCTTGGTCAATAATAATTATCTCATCACCTACATCTACTGGGTCATATGAACGGCTTGTTATTATATTTCCAGTTCCATTTATTCTTCCTTCATAAGTGTAGATTAGTCCCTTATTAGCATCTCCAATTGAAACAGTTATCTTTGTCTTTTGGTTAGCTCGATATCCACTAATATAACTTGTTAAGTTTGCTGATATATTAAGACCTACTCCGAAAATCTGACTTTCTTCATCAAGATTAATCATCCATATAGCAGACTT
>JAAYQE010000211.1 GCA_012519455.1 Syntrophomonadaceae bacterium | reverse complement strand
TACTAGTGACCACCGACTTGTTGGTAGAAGGTTCTCATTTTTTACGCAACCAGATTCCGTGGTCCGCTTTGGGACATAAGTTGATGGCTGTAAACTTGAGTGATATCGCCGCGATGGGGGGAACTCCACGGTTTGCCGTGGTTAACCTGTGAATAGACGAGCGGGTAACGGTTACGGAAGTAGAAACCCTTTACCGCGGCTTACAAGACCTGGCGGAGAGATTTGAGACTCGGATTGTAGGGGGTGACACCGTGTATACCCCCACCATAACCGTGGGCTTAACTCTACTAGGTACAGTACCGGTCGGTTCGGCCTTGCTTCGTTCTCGGGCTGAACCGGGAGATCTGCTACTGGTAACCGGTACGCTGGGAAAGGCAGCTGCCGGTTTGGAAATATTACGGCGGGAAGTATCGGTTGCGGATGGTATACGTAAGCAGGTACTGGAGGCCCATTATCGTCCCTGGCCCCGGGTGCAAGAGGGGCGAATTTTGTCTTCTTTGGGATGGGTACACGCACTGATTGACATCAGTGATGGTTTAGCTAGTGAAGTAGGCCATCTTTGTACTCAGAGTCGGGTGGGGGTAGAGATCTGGTGGGAAGCCCTCCCGATTGCTCCATCCACGCGGGATGTAGCCCGGGCTTGTGCTAGTTGCCCAGAGGAATGGGCCTTAACCGGAGGAGAGGATTACGAGTTGTTGATGGCTGTACCGGCTGATCGGGTGGAGGCCACACAGGAGGCATTGCAGAAAATCGGTTGCGCCCTAACCGCCGTAGGCCGGATTCGGCCCCGTGATGAGGGTGGGACCTTAGTGCATCCGGAAGGGCGATGGCCTCTGAATTTTAAGGGCTACGATCATTTTAGGTCTTAAAGAGAGGAAATTAAGTAGTTATGTATCCGGTAGTTTTAACTATTGCTGGTTCCGATCCTTCTGGAGGGGCCGGCATTCAAGCTGATCTTAAAACTTTTATGGCATATGAGGTATACGGGACCGCAGTGATTACAGCGGTAACGGCGCAGAATACACGGGGCGTTCGGGCGGTAAATCCGCTTCCCCCGGAATGGGTGCGAGAACAGTTGGTTGCCGTACTGGAAGATTTGCCGCCGTTGGCGATTAAACTAGGTCTTCTGCCTACCCCAGCCTGTATTCAGGTAGTGGCAGAGACTTTATCGGCATATGGTTATGATTCTTCTTTAACCTCCGTACCCGTTATCGTCGATCCGGTTGGTGTAGCTAGTTCTGGTCATCTTTTAGCGGAGCCAGGTTGCCCGGAATTATTAAAGGAAATAATTTTACCCCAGACTACCTTGGTTACGCCTAACTTACCGGAATTATTTTTCTTAACCGGTCGATCGTTTACGCTTTCGACAGACTTTCAGCCAGAAGTTATCGCGGCTGGAAAAAGTCTTTTAGGGAGTGGGGTAAAGGCAGTTTTAGCCAAAGGGGGACACGGAGGCGGTGAATGGTCTATTGATATCCTCATTTCAGCGCAAGGGATAAAGGATTTTCGTAGTCGACGGATTTGGACCCAGCATGGTCACGGGACCGGCTGCACCCTTTCAGCGGCTATTGCCGCCGGATTAGCGCGCGGTTGGCCCCTGGAAAAGGCCATAAAAAAGGCCAAACGTTATGTTACCCGAGCTTTAGCCAATGCCTTGGCCTTGGGCGACGGGTCTGGTCCGCTTGACCACCGATGTGGATGGAAAGATATTTAGTTGGCTTTACGTGCACAGTAAACTTGATTTCGTCCCGCTTTTTTAGCCTGGTACAAAGCTTGATCCGCTTGTTTTAGTAAATCGTAGGCATTATCGGGTTCTTCATTTAAAGTAGCAATACCGATACTAACGGTTAATTGGATTTTTTCCATATGGGAATTCCAACGCTCCGTAAATTCTATCTTTTCTTGTTCTATTTTGGACCGTAATCTTTCGGCTGTAGCCATTGCCCGATGCAGGTTGGTTTCCGGGAGAATCACCACGAACTCATCTCCCCCATAACGACAGAGAATATCACAATCTCGCAGGTTCTTACGCATAATTGTGGCAATTTGCTTGAGCCCCAGGTCCCCTACCAAATGCCCCCGGCTATCATTCAGGATTTTAAAATGGTCAATATCTAGAACTAGCAGCGATAAAGGTCGATCATAACGAAGCGCTCTTTCGATTTCCAGTTCTAGAAGACGAGAAAAATGACGGTAGTTGTATAAACCGGTTAATTCATCAATCGTAGCCTGAATCGACAGCTGCTGTACTAGAGAATTGCGTTTATAAAAGGTAACCAGTAAATCACGCAGTACGCCCAGAAAGCGGGCCATGTCCTCGGACATGCGCATGGTATCTTCCGATTCAACAACCAGGGCCCAGGTTATTTCATGGTTATTATTCAGGATAGGAATCCAAATCGCTGAATTATAATCAGACTGTAATAGCGGTTGGTACAGTGCATTGCTGCCCTCCATTTTTTTAAATATGGTTAAATCTTTATACGCTAGGTTAATTTGTACCGCTTCCGCATTATAATCTATAACGGTTATTTCGTCATGGATTAACTTGATAATTATTCGGGAATTGGGCAGGACCATCCCTAGATTAGCATTGATAAAGAGGGGTTGCATGGCCTGAATAACTTGCGTCAGGGCTTCAGGGATATCAAAATGGTCCTCCATGAGGATTCTGGATATCTGGGCGATTACCTTAAGCTCGAGTGCTTGGCGATCAAGTTCTTCATTTTTACGCTGTACTTTTTCTAATTTTTGCGCCATTTCTTGAATTTCTTGGGTTTTCTTTTCCAGATATTCGTGGTGGGAAAGTCCATAGGTAATCATAACCTCAAGAAGAAAATTAAACGATTGCAAAACCAGACCAGGTGTTTTTAGCGGATGCGTTTGTTGAAAAACGCTTTCTAACGATCGTAGATGAATTTCGATTATCTCATCCGGGCCAATTCCAGCGTGGGCTAGGTGGGTACTTAGTTTACAGGCCTGGTATAGACAGTTTTCTGAGGGATTTAACAAATATTCTACCAGGATCGTTTGATACGCCTGACACGGTTTGGATAACATTGAGCTGAGCTCCTTTCCAGTTTACCAGGAATATTCTGAATATTATCGACCTAATTTACTCTTTGGACGACCAGTACGGTGGCATCATCATCGAATATGGCATATTGCTGTCCGAGATAAGTGGCAATGTTAGCCGGAGTAAAACGTTCTAGTTTCGAAGCCAGCCCGTACCAGTCCCAATTTCCCTGAATTCCATCCGTGGTCATGACTAAGAGATCCCCCAGATGGAAGGAGGAGGTCTGACAAATAATTTTGTTAAGATTATAACCCACTACCCCGGGAGCTGAGATCAGGTTGACTGTGGTTCGCTTGCGTAGTTGGGCGCGGATGTTTCCAATCCCCCAGTAGCAAAGTTGATGAAGCATAAAATCAATATGTACGAGACCTAATACTGTTCCCCGTGTAGGGCGTAGTAGTTGGTGCAGATGCTGAATGTGTGCTCGACCATCTTTAATTGCGGTAGTCTGCAAAAATTTACGAGCTTGTTGCGCGGCCTGGGCTGCTTTTTCTCCATGCCCCAGACCATCCATTAGGGCGATTATACCTTTATCCTTCTGTTGCTGGACTAGAAAGGCATCACCACTTATATCTTCGCCTCGGCATGGTCTTTGATAAACGGCCCAAGTTAATTTATCCATTTTCGTGCGATCACCACGGTTCCTTGATTGAACGTGGATTCAATGTATAATTCGTCCATGAGCCGTTTCGTACCCGGTAGTCCTACCCCTAAGCCGCGCGAAGTAGAAAATCCATCCGTTAAGGCCTGTTCTAAGCTCATAATTCCCGGTCCTTGATCTTGAGCCATGATTTCAATCCCCCGGCGTCCTTCTATTTCTACGATGTTTAATATTACTTGGCCCGAACCAGCATATAGCAGAATATTACGGGCCAGCTCTGAGATGCCGGTAGCAATTCTGGCCTGGTCCGTTAATCCAAACCCGATTTGTTTGGATAGTTCTCTTCCTTTTTGACGGGCTTCAACAATATCTCCTTCAGAGCCAATGGCTACGCAGGTTACTGAATTGTTGTTCATGTGGAGACCCCCCTTTCAGGGGTTTGGATTGCTGCCAGATAATCCAGGCCTTTTTCTAGGTTACGGCAGGTAGGAATATTTTTAAAATAAACACCAAGTTCAACCATGGTCATGGCTACTGCCGGTTGTATTCCGACCAGGGCTACATTGGTTCCCATAATTTGAGCCATATGAGCAGTTTCAGTCAGAATTCGACTCATGAAACTATCGACTATTTCTACTGCAGTAAGATCTATTAGTAGTCCTCGAGCTTCGGTCTGGCTGATTTGTTGCAAAAGGTTTTGTTGTAGGAGGAGGACTAATTCATCGGAAAGATCTACCTGGATGCTAACGATAAGCGTGTCGTGAATTTTAAGAATTGGAATTTCCATATAAGTCACCTCTTGCTAAGAAAGTATCTTCAATTCAATTACTTTTGTGTTCCAACCATTTTTGAATAACCACCGTAGTTCCCTTTCCATCGGATGAATTAAGCCTAAAATCGTCAGTCAGTCGCTGGATGCTGGGCAGTCCCAGACCCAAAGAAGAGCGGGTAGACCAGCCATCTATAAGTGCCTGTTGGCAATCAACAATACCCGGGCCATGGTCCCTACAGGTTATTTGCAATCCGGGAGTGGTACCTTTATGTATTATTTCTAAAGAAATGGTTCCTTCTCCAGCGTAGAGCAGGACGTTATGGGCCAGTTCCAGAATACATAGATCAATTCGGTACTGGTCGTTGAGGGAAAATCCGATTAATTGGGTAAATTCCCGGGCCCGGGCGCGAATCGTAATTATATCCCCTTCATTTTGCAGCTTAATCATAACCGGTTGGATCATTTTTAGTTCACCGTCAAGTTGTTTACCAGCGATTTGGCCAGGGAAAAACCTTTTTTAAGATTACCCGCCGAAATAATATGTTCAAATTCAATACCTAGATTAACGATTGTTTGGGCAATTTCCGGTCGTAATCCTACTAAGATGCACTTAGCGCCTAGTAGACTTGAGGCTTGAACCGTTTTAATTAAGTGATTAGCTACCTGGGTATCAACTAGGGGTACGCCGGTGATATCAATGATTACAATATCTACCTGATATTCAATAATACTGTTTAATACGGCTTCGGTAAATTGATTGGCGCGTCGGCTATCTACCGTACCGATTAAGGGCACGATAATAATATGATCATCAATCGGTAATACCGGAGTAGATAGTTCCAGGGCTCGATGCTGGGCATCAATTATTTCTTTTTGTTTCACTACATAAGTAATCGCTGCCTTAACCCGGCATTTTTCCATAATTACCGTAAAGGCAGAGAGAGCTTCAAAAAGATCGCTAGGTGAGGCGCTATATATTCTGACACATTCTTCAAAACAGGTTTGACGCAGAGTGCTAAAGAGCATTAATAATTCATCCAAGATATACATTTCCTGGATGCGCCGACCAACAAGTTTTTGAATATGATCGTTTACTTCTGAATTATCACCGCTATTTAAATAAGTAACCACTGAATCAAAAATTTTACCTAGGCTGGGTAGTAATTCGGCATCGGTTTTTGAGCGATAATGAACTGAATCCTCAGATCGAATGCCGTTGAACCAATTATGTAACAAGGCTTCACGATTGGCAGAAAGATGATTAGCTAGTTTTTTGTTCAAAGTTATACCCCCTATTTTTATCTTGTATATTATACAAGGTTAGTTATGTAGATGCTAGAGTATTGCCATGCCGTAATAACCCAATATTTTATATATACGCTTTATTTCTATTAAATTCCTGCTTAATAAAATAAAATAGGTGTAAATTGATCGATTGTCATAAAGTGATAAGCAGTTATTTTATGTTAAAATATAAATATTGCTAGAAAGGAATGGTTCAATGTATCCGATAGATAGCCGGCTGTCGCGAAAATATTGGGAAAAAGAGATCAAGGGTCTAACCGCCTGGTTGCTTCATAGGGTAAAAGAAGCTAATGCGCAGGGTTTAATCCTGGGGGTTTCCGGAGGAGTAGATTCAGCCGTAGTGGCCGGCTTGGTTAAAATCGCTTTTTCTGATACGTCACTAGGTCTAATTTTACCTTGTGATAGCAGTCCAGAAGAGGTACGGGACGCTCATTTAGTCTGTGATACGGTGGGGATCCGTAAACTAGTAATTGACTTGGCTGATCCTCGTCTTTATCTTCTGGAGAGAGTGCAAAAGGGACTGGCGGAGCTAAGTCCCGGGATGGAACAAGTGCCGGTGGGGCGGTTAACAGATGCTAATCTGCGTGCCCGTTTAAGAATGTGCACCCTCTATGCGGTAGCCAATGCCCTAAATTATTTAGTTGTGGGTACGGATAATGCAGCCGAGGTTTATACCGGGTATTTTACCAAGTATGGAGACGGAGGAGTGGATTTGCTTCCTCTAGCCCGGTATGTTAAGCGCGAAGTGCGGGAGCTGGCTCAGGAACTGGGTATTCCGGCATCAATTATCCAAAAAGCCCCTTCCGCCGGTCTGTGGTCAGGACAAACGGATGAAGCGGAATTGGGTGTAACTTACGAAGAAATTGATGCTTATTTAGAAGGAAAATCAGTTAGGGAGAAAACCCGGGACCGGATTGAGTTTTTACACCGTAGCAGTGAACATAAACGGAAGGTACCGCCAGTTTACCCGCGAGAAGACGATAAGGAACTTTCTTAAGGGTAACGGTTCGGAATGCGGTTTGATTGCGTGGTTTTAGGCCCTGTGTTACAATTAGGAACAGGTATTTCTGGGAAAAGGAGGCAGGATGGTGGCAGGTCATTCGAAATGGGCTAATATTAAACATCGGAAAGCCAAAGTTGATGCCCAAAGAGGACAATTATTTACGAAAATCGGTCGGGAGTTGATCATGGCGGCCAAAGCTGGGGGCGGAGATCCTAATATTAACTTCCGTTTGAAAGCAGCTATACAAAAAGCCAAGGAAGCTAATATGCCGATGGATAATATCCAGCGAGCCATTCAACGGGGTACCGGAGAAATTGAGGGTGTCAATTATGAGGAAATCGTGTACGAAGGGTATGCCCCTGGAGGGGTAGCGGTAATGACCAGCGTGGTAACCGATAATCGTAATCGGAGCGCGTCGGAAATTCGGCATCTTTTTTCGCGAAATGGGGGTAGTCTAGGTGAAACGGGCTGTGTAGCCTGGATGTTTGAACGCAATGGTTTACTGGTCCTTGATCCGGAAAACTTGTCTCAAAATGAAGATGAACTGCTGTTGTTGGCTTTAGAGGCCGGAGCTGAGGATATTCGCCAAGACGAGGATAAC
>JAAYQE010000030.1 GCA_012519455.1 Syntrophomonadaceae bacterium | reverse complement strand
GGCGGGAAGATTCAAGCGTGCAGCTGCCATTAACATACCGGGAATGATCTTATCACAGTTAGGTATAAAGACGAGTGCATCAAAAGCATGCGCAATCGCCATCACCTCAATGGAATCGGCAATCAGTTCACGACTGCCCAGTGAATACTTCATACCCAGATGATTCATGGCAATTCCATCGCAAACACCAATCACGCCAAATTCCATCGGGGTCCCCCCATTCATTCGGACCCCGTCTTTTACCGCCTGGGCAATGGTGTCTAGATGAATATGACCGGGTATTACCTCGTTTTTGGAATTTACTATCCCCACCAATGGCCGCCGCAGTTCTTCATCCATTAACCCCAGAGCCTTAAAAAGAGACCGATGGGGTGCTTTTTCTAAACCTAATTTTACTTGATTACTTTTCAAATCTTCACCCCCGTATGATTATTACCTCCACGAAAAATAAAACCCCTCTCCCCAGACAAACCTAACGGCGTCAGGGACGAGAGGGAACCCGCGGTACCACCCTGCTTGTTGCTACAAAGGCAACCTACTTATCGTGTACAAAATACACCAGCACATTAACGGATGCTGCTACCGGCCTCACCTACTTGGTTAACCCCATCTCTCCGGTAATTAACGGTTCAGCTAACGGCTTCGGGGATGAGACGCGCTTGTATTCGGCAGGACCGGTTTCCAGCTCCCCGGCTCTCTGTTGCCTGCCCTAAAATACAGCCTTAGCTCCCGTCATCGCCTTTACTGCTATAATATTCTGAAAAGAAATTACTACTAGTATAGGGAATTCGCATCTTAGTGTCAATAACTAATTCTGCGTTAACGTTCACTGTTCCCGATCGCCCGGATATACGCCCGGTAATCAATCGGTGGGTTCAAGCCTTTACGTCGCAGGTCCTGTTGTAAACTCTTCATATGTTTGAAAAGGGACCATAAAAGCTGTTGTCCCCGTATAGAACGCCGTGCCTGCCGTGGAGTCATCCCCTCTAAGGCCGGTAATTTAGTCTCCAGCCAGCGGCGCAATTCTTCTTTTTGCCAACGCAACAGATCGTCTTTAGGGAGTTGAGTTTTACCAACTGCTGCCAGGAGAGATAGGTCTTCTGACTTTTCTCCCACTTCTATCATCGTCAGATTTCGATGCAGTCCACGCTCTAACTCATCGCAAACCATATGCAAATATTCTCTTCCGAAAGTAGCTACGGTTAGATACTCTGGGGTAACTCGATACTCGGCAATAAAGCCTTCTCCTAATTCGCCGCCTTCAGCTTTTGTTCGTATTTGCTCGAATTCATAAAAAGTCTTTACCCCCTCAGGAGTATCAAATTCGAATACTAAGAAAGATCGAATTCGTTTTAATACTGGATTTAAATTACCCACCTTATACGTAGCCACCATCACCGGGGACTTCTCCTCATTTTCCTCAATGGCTAGCTCCCCTAGGAGTTCCTCAAAATTAGAAAACTCCCCACTGAGTATCGTATATACTAGATCAATATCTACATAATATTGCTGTTGATACCGCACGGCGCCGGTAACTTGTTCTTCTAGTAGACTACAAATGGCATCTACATCCCGTCGATCTCGGGAATTAATCAGCAACTCATTATCCGTCAAGATAAACTCACCAAAAATCGAACTGGCCACATCAATACCCTCTTCTAATAGATCCCGATACCGCGGCCAACGATAGTGCAGTCCAGTCTCCAATTCCGTGTAAAGTTCTACCTCGGGTAGTTCATCTAAAAATTTCTGTACCTCCTTATCGTCAACGACCTCATATAAGGCACAGTAGACTTCATAATTCACCGGGTTATAGGGATCATCCTCATCCAATTCACGGGAACCTATTTTTTTCACCTGGCGAATCTTCCACCCAGAACCCTCGGTAGTAAGGTTAAACTTATATTTATGTTCTTCTACCTGTTCCTCTTCATTTATCGTCAGGCAGGCTTGCAGTTCTGCGTTTTTACGCTGGACTAACTGACTCTCGATATTGGATTGCAAAAAGAAAATCTCCCGATAATCATCCTGGTTTAAATGCTGCATTACGTACTCTTTACGCGGCTGACGCCGGACCACCGAATTACGCGAAGCTAAATCATAAATTAAACCCCAGTCACCATTACGCATAGCCACAAAAAAAGCATTAACCGCATGTTGAGGTTTCAACTTTTTATCCGACAACTTGAAGGTAAGGGCCTCTATTTCTTCGGGCTGTAATTCCGATTCACCTACAAGCCAATCTCTATATTGAGAGATTGGACGCGCGGCGGGAATTCCACCCGCTAAATTATGTTGGTAAGCTTCCAGCAACAAATGCCGGGCCTCGGCAAAAGAAATTTCAACAATACCGGTTTCTTCCGGGTCATGTTCTTCCAGGAATCCCTCTTTCGATAAGTTCATTACGCGTAAATAACGCATAATCCCCCGCGGGTCATATTTTAAGATAAAGTACCAAACATCCAACATGTTTTTCGGCTGCTCCCAGGCCATAACTAAAGAAACCTGGCCAAGCAAGCGGGTCCGAGAGGCAAGAGCCATAAATAACTTTTGGGGAAAGGGAGGCCGAACAATTTTCCATTCGTCTACGGATAAACCAGCCAAACGATATTTTTCTAAGGCTCTTTGGGCGGCCTTTTGTACTTCATCTTCAAATTCATCGGCAATTAACCAAAAAAAACGAGCTAATTCTACTTGGCGTACCGAGGATAAATTCTCCAGAAAGACCGTCTGTAACTCTGTTGGTAATTGGTCTATTAGTTCCAGGGCCAGAGGATAGTTTTCTTCATTTTCCATCATCGTAACCAGATCCTGCGCCAAACTGCGCAGCAAGTGTTTTGGAACCCCTGGTTGTCGACGAAATCGATTTCGACTTCTTTTTGTCATAACCTCACCCCCGGAGCATGTTTAAATCAGTTTATCATATACAAATAGTAGACGCAAGGAACAGAAAAACAGGGGTTCCTCCTTATTCCTGGCAGGAATTAAGCTATCTTTACCGAATAGATTATCAACAAGTAATCTCCAACCGAACCTCTTGAACATCAGTAGGAAGGTGTACCATGCGCAGAATTTCTGTCGAAAATGCCCAGTCCGGCATGATAAATGCAAGGGCAATTTATAGTTCAGAAGGTAAAATTCTTTTAGCCGCTGGTATCGCGCTTAACGATTTTTATATCACACGTTTAAAAGAACTGAGCATCTATTCTCTTTATATTCAAGATGAATTTGCTAGTGAGTTGTCTATCCCGGAAATCGTATCCGAAAAAACCCGCGTAGAAACGATAAAAATTGTCCGGCAGACCTTTACGCAAATCGAAGCATCGCGCCGAATTAATGTTTTAGATCTACGCGATGCCGTAGATAAAATCCTAGATGAAGTGCTTTCTCACTCTAATACCCTGGTTCATCTAGTCGACATCCGTACTTTTGATGATTATACTTTTGCTCATTCCGTTAACGTCTGTATTCTTTCCTTGTTGACTGGTATTTCTCTTTCCTATAATACCCTTCAGCTAAAGGAACTGGGTATTGGCGCGCTTATGCACGACATTGGTAAAACGAAAATCCCTCTAGATCTTCTAAATAAACCAACCCGTTTAACGAAAAAAGAATTCCAACTCATGCAGCAACACTCGGAACAGGGTTTTGAAATCCTGCGTAACTATCCTGAAATATCGATACTCTCCACCCATGTGGCTTATCAACACCACGAGAGGATAAACGGGAGTGGCTATCCGCGCGGCCTAAGCGGGAACGATATTCATGAATACTCTCGTATCGTGGCCGTAACCGATGTTTATGATGCTCTGTTGGCAGACCGGGTCTACCGACCTGCCTTTCTTCCGTATGATGCCATCCGTGAACTAACGCGCGGAGCTTATACTTTATTTGACCCGCGCGTAGTAGCGGCTTTATTAGATAATATAGCTATTTATCCAGTCGGTAGTGTAGTTCAATTAAATACGGGTGATGTGGGCATTGTAATGGATGTTAATAAACAATCACAACATCGCCCCATAATTCGTATGCTAACCGATCGACGCAGAAATAAAGTCCCCGGCCGGCAGGAAATTGATTTAGATAAATTATCTACCGTATATATAGTAAAAGTTTTCAGCGAGCAACTATCTTACTCTATTTTACAAGAAGTAGAAGAAGGAGGCTCCATTGAATCCCTGTTAGATAACACCCAAATTGACCCTGATTAATATAACCTGAGGCCTAATCTCCATTAAACTTCAATTCTAATGATGACCTCTATAAAATTTGCCCTTTAAAGATTATATTTAGTAATAGTAATTTACGCAGTAATTAACTTTAAACACAGGGGGTAACTGAACTATGCCGGCTAAAATTCTAGACATTAAAGCCCTAGAATCGATCGTAAAACAAATGACAGATAGTATAGATAAAAGCCGAAGCCAAATTTTTGAAATTGCGGAAAATGCGCGCAAAGAATATTACCGGATTCAAAGTGAATTAATAGAAACGCGAGAACAAGCTTTAGAGATTATCCAGAAAGTAGATCTTTTAGAAAAAGAAGAGAAAATTAGTCGCCAGCGATTAATGGAGGTAAGTCGGGATTTTACCCGTTATTCGGAAGAAGATATCCATAAAGCTTATGACCTGGCTAAAAATATACAAATTCAAATTTCGGTCCTGCGCGAAAAAGAAATATTCCTGAGACAGCGCCGGGATGATCTAGAAAGAAGCCTTAAAAGATTAGAAGGGATTGTGCAAAGAGCAGAAGTTTTAATGGCCCAAGTAGGAATGATGCTTAAATTTATCGGCCGTAATCTGCAAGATGTTACTAGCCATTTAGATAAGTTTCAAAAGAGGCAACAACTAGGTTGGTGGGTTATCCAAGCCCAAGAGGAAGAACGTCGAAGGGTGGCCCGCGAAATACACGATGGTACGGCCCAAGCGCTAACCAACATTTTCTTAAGGTTGGAGTTCTGCGAGAAAATGTGGGACCAGGATCTCCATCGAGTACGTCGGGAATTAGTAGAATTGAAAGATATGGTTCGCGGTAACCTGCAGGATCTCCGCCGCATTATTTTTGATTTACGACCCCAGGCTCTAGACGACCTCGGCCTTATTCCCACCCTAAAACGATATACTGCTGATTTTAAGGAGCAATACCAGATTCCGGTTCACCTCGTTACCTTAGGTCAGGATAAACGCCTACAACCCTATTTAGAAGTGGCCTTATTTCGACTGATTCAAGAAGCACTATCTAATATCCGAAAACACGCTGAAGCTACCGAAGCCATAATAAAGATAGAACAAACTCCTAGTACCGTTACCACGTTGATCAAAGATAATGGCCAGGGATTTGATTTAGAATCGGTTCAAACGAACAACCGGGATCACTACGGCCTAATCCACATGCGTGAACGAGCAGAAATCCTCAACGGAGAATTTCATATTAACACCACTCCGGGAAAAGGAACCGAAATATTTATAAAGATTCCATTAAAAAATAGCCTTAATTTTGACGTCAAAAAAATCTAAAGTACCGGGACAAAAGATGCAAACTATTTTTCATAACCATCCTAATCCTATAGGATTACCCGGATCTAATGCGCTTTTAATAGGACCCATAAAGGGTCTTTTTTTCTTCTCTGGTCCCCTGAAAATTTAAGACTTTTGATCTGATTTCTAAATTTTGTACTTAGAACTAGACTATTACTCAATATATTATGTACTTAAAATATTCTAACCAAATAACGTTTATACTAACGGTGGTATACAGTCCTTAAATAAAGGAGGTAAAAAGATGCCGCTTAATAAAATGATTGCCCTCGGCCTAATTATTCTCATCGGCGGCGCCATACTTTACGTTTTCTACGATAACGTAATCATGACCTTTGTCAGTTCCCGAAACAAATCCTAAACTATTCCCTACCCTTTTTAACTTTTTCATGTATTCTCTCTCTCGAATTTGGAAATAATATTCAAATGGAAGGGAGGTGGAATTATGAATACCTCAGCAATTGATAAAACAGCACTCATTCTGGTAATTATTGGCGCCCTCAACTGGGGCCTCGTAGGGCTATTTCAGTACGATTTGATTGCCGCCATCTTTGGCAGTTCAGCTGCTCTAGCCAGCCGCGTTATCTACACGCTGATAGGATTGGCGGGAATCTATTCGCTCATCCCGCTTTTCAGGGATAACCGGATTGAGGCACGCGATGTCAGAGGCGACGACCGTTAACTAAAAAACAATCATCTAATTTGACTGGTATTAAGTATTACCTTTATATGGTTACCTACAACAGGTAGCCATTTTTTTATATTAGAAAGGTCCGCTTCTTTCGCACCCCCCTATTGCCAAGCTTTCAGGAATCAATTATAATAAATACCGTCTGGATATAGGGTAACCTGTTATAAGGGGTCTATCTTTATATTAGAGAAGCAATAGGTTTAATTTATGTAGGCTGATGTGGCTCAGGGGTAGAGCAGCTCACTCGTAATGAGCAGGTCGGGGGTTCGAATCCCCCCATCAGCTCCACTAAAAGCCAGGAATAGCAAGGGTTTCTGTTGATTACCTCCTTGGCCGCAGCAACAACCCCTCCCCACCTACTTTAGAATCTAAAAAACTCTATGATGTAATAGCTCGCGCTGAGGATCTGCCAGAAGAAAACATTGATCAGGTGGCGGATGCCCTAGAAGCACTTATTAAGCAGCACAAGGAAAAAACCGAAAATAGTAATAAGTTTAAATTTTAAAGGTTAATATCAAAATAATATATTTAACGCGTTAGCTTGTGAGCAAATTAAGTATCACGAAATGCTTGCAACGGGAAAATGAAGAGGGGTGTTATTAATGAGCTTGCTCAAAGAGGATCTCCATCGCTTGGTTGACAGGCTTCCTGAGCAAAACATAGCGAGAGCCAAAAAATATCTGGAAGAGCTAGTAAAAAACGTACACCCAGAAAGCGCAGCCATGCCACGGCCTGGAAATAAACCATTTTACATTGACCCGTTTTGCTCCACATGCGGTACGCCCTTGATACTAGCTGATCTGCTAAATAACCCAAACGTAAATAAAAATGAAACCTGGTATGACGAATTCATCTGTCCGTCCTGCCGTGACATCATTTATTTAGACTGGCCAGAAAGCGAAAAAGCAACCTTGGGCAAGGAGCAATATCAGGAAAGCGGCGTTAGCTGGGATGAACTCAAGCGAGAACTCGACCTTTAATGTCCAATTATTAGCCCAGCCTCGCAACTATCTTAAACGCGTTGATAAGACCACCCAAAAACGCATCGCGACTGCAATTGAGGAAATATCCGCAAACCCCGTAAACGGAGCAAATATTAAACAGTTGCGGGGTTCTAGCCAAAAGTATAGGTGCCGCGTTGGTGACTTGCGGCTTATTTATAACGTAAAAATCGAAGAACGATTAATAATCATCGAAGCCATAGGATCACGCGGGGATATCTATAAAAAATAGTAAAATACAAGCCTAAACGATACCCTTTAACTTTAGAATAAAAAATAAACGACTTAGAAGCCTAGGCAATAAAAGCCAGGTTTTTGTATTTTTATAGGCATTTTAAGGACATTTCGACATTAATGTTATATAAATAAAAACAAGCTCCCTGAGCGCATTCGATGGACATTAATGCACGAAATAGGGCACATCGTCCTTGGGCATCTAAGCGACTTCGAGATTAAAAAGACGTTGAATTTCCAAACTTTTTGTATTTTATTAGAAAATATTGATTTTCATGATCCGAAAGCTTTCTAGTTAAAGGGTGCCAAAATATTTTTTTAGGCACCCTTTACGGTTTGATCCTTTATTTTTAATAGGCAATATTAGATCTACGAGGCCGACTAGTACGACCCCGATACCTATGATCGTGGCCTCTATTAGTCGAAGTAGTACCAGAATAATTATGGACATGCGTCCCCAACGGACCCATAGCTCGTTCGGTCCACCCGGCGTAACGATGCCTATGATCCATATCTCTTGAGGTTACGCCCATGTAACGATGAACATGGGTACCTAAAAAATTAACCGCAAAACCGGTGAAGCCCCCCATCCGATGATCGTGAGCACGGTCTACGCTAGTTCTATTCTGATAGGAATGAAAATGCCTCCGATAACCAGGTGGGTACTCCGGGAGTATCGGTCCCCCCATCTCCTCTTCTCCCCACTCTTCCGTAGACCATTCTTCCATTTCGTACTCTAGTGGCCCCCCCATTAAATCTTCCTCCATCAACGAATCATGATAATGGTTCATCTTCCTACCCTCCTAAATGTAATTCCTGGTACATTTTATGGTTATTACCGAACATTGGTTACCTAATTACCAAGATTAAGGCTTGATCCCCGTTGTTTGGTATTATAGATGTTTTTTGGAACATTATATAATTCTCATGAATATAATACGAACGAAGATGAAACCCTTATTTTAATCAAGGAGGGAAGCCTAAATGTCCAAAATTGAAGAATATGGCTGTGGTATTTTTAGTAATTTGGCCTACTGTATAGCTGTCCTTCTGGTTATTCAATGCTGTCTGGGTCGCGGCTATTATTACTAAAAATACGTACCCTGAGCCGAGCTAACCCCTACAAAAGACACAGGACCGGGAAGCATCAATCCCGGTCCTTTCTTACTTCTTGATTGATATCCATTAGTAACGGTTTACAAATACCCGGTTCCAGATGTATAATGTGAATGAGATTACTTTCCCTATCCCGACCAAAAAAGGGGTGGATTAGGATGACAAATAAATACAGCAATCGAATCTATATCCACGAAAAATTTTGGATCGCTTTTTGTAGCTTTCCATCAGAGAAAAACCAGTTCACGACCGAATATGTAGTTTTAAAACCGGGACGCAATAACTATGCCCAAGTCGAAACATTTAACGCTATGTCTAAAGTAGAAGCGATACATAAAGGAGTAGCCCTCGCCCGAAAGCACGGTCTTTATCCGTAGAATTAATTATCGCGGATGTCATTCAGGGTATAACGGCGTAACTCTTTTAAAACCCGATTAATAAAATCTTCCCACTTCGGAGAACGATATTTTATTTTTATCCCCTCGGAGACTTCCACATCTACCGCTACATCACTTTTAACCGCTTCGATCTCTACTACTAGAATGCCTAAATATTTACTGCTTTCCATAGTCCTTTTAAAAACCCAAACACGGCCCCGAAGACTAAAAGCAATATCACCCTCATTAAAAAAAGTAAGCGCAATCTTGCCCGAACGCTCTGCATTTTTAAAGGTTTGCGAACCATTTTGGGTTCCCATAACTAAAGTTCGGTCATCTAACGCATAAAAAAGAGACATTGGCGCTCCGCGCGGATAGTCATCGTCATCAATCGTTGAGGCAACCCCGGTCATAGTATTACTTTGGAAAAAATTATAAATATTGGCCGGCAACCTTTCTGATAGCGCCTTACCCATTATTAACCCTCCCGAACTATCTGAAATCCTTACAAATTTTACCCAAAAATTAAAACAATTATAAAGATTCGATTAGAATTGACTAAAAGCTTCCTCCATTTGCAGCAAATTAGTAACTTCAAAATAGCCGTCACAGTACTTCAGGTACTCCTTCATCCTACTATCTCCGGTAGACCAGCTTTCCTGTTCTTCGGGATTAAACCAGTAAATCTTTTTGGTGCGATTACGAATTTCTTCCAGAGCCCAAGACTGGTCATGAAACCAGTTATTCCGTGCATCACCAAAGATTAATACCGTTGTTTTTAATGAGAGCTGGCTGCCATAGCGCTCTAAAAAATTTTTGAAAGATAAACCATAATTGGTGTATCCTCTTTCGCCAACTACTTTAGCGTTTTTTAACACACTGGTGCGCAGGGTTACGGGGTCCGCATGCTTTAACATGTGGGTAATCTCATCAATTTCGTCGACAAAACCAAAACTCCGTACATGCTGAAAAAACTTTTCCAAAGACGCTAGTAGGGCCAGAGCAAAACAGCTAAACTGTAATACCGACACGGAAACATCACACAAAGCCATGATCACCGGCTTTTCCTTTTGTTTGCGCTGGGTAATAAGCTCCACCGGAATTCCCCCGGTTGACATACTGCGACGCAAGGTACGCCGGAAATTGACCTTATTTTGGTCATTACGTTTCGTCTTAATAATCATTTTAGAGGCTAAACGCTTGGCGATAAGCGGAAATAAAACCTCCATCCGTCGTACATCATCCAGGCTATCCAAACGAAAATCCTGCACCAAGGGGTTTTTCCGACCGTCAGGCGCTGAAGCATTTTTATTAATATAAGTTCCTTGACTTTCCACTCCTTCAGAAGTAGGAGGGCCTTCCATCTCACCCGGCGCTTTGGTATCCGCCTCCTTTTCCGGGGACGTCAATTTAAACAATTGAAGGCGGCTTATATCTGTGGGCACCTTAAAATAACGACGATAGACGTCATCAAATAGAGGCTTATAATGGTAATCTTTGACCAAGGTGGTAAACATAGAAGCATAAAAAAAATCTTCTATAGACCAATCAATTAAGGTCAAGGCACGATAACAGTCTTCCGCATGACTGGGGGAAACCGGTATTCCTTCTCGCCTTAGATCCTCAAAAAACCGCTGCATGGTATCAAAAAGGGACATACCCTCACCCTTATCTTAAAATAATAATCTAGCTTTTCATCTAACCTTTACTTACTTTTTCGACCGATTCTTAAACCTTTCCGTTGGATTAAATAGGGGCTTGACTGTTTCCGATGTTGGTCGGGATTCATACATTTCCAAATGGTCACCTACTAGGGGTTGAAAATTTAAACTATTTTGCGTCTGTACCATTTGATCCAGTTTAATACAATCTTCTTGATACTTAGCCAGAATATTTAACGTTTGTAGCGTTATCTCGGTATCTAATTCCTCTTTTCCCAGGCAAATTAAAGAACGGGCCCAATCAATACTTTCCGCTACACTAGGCAATTTCTTTAAACGAACCTGCCTGATTTTACGCACTACCTCGGCGATCTGACCGGCCAGTTGATTCGGGATTTCGGGAATTTTAAGTAGTAAAATTCTTTCTTCTAGTTCCGGGGTTGGAAAATCTAAATACATATACAGACAACGCCGTTTAAGGGCTTCTGACAGTTCACGCGTAGCGTTAGAGGTAAGAAATACGTAGGGGGCAAAGTTAGCTTTAATCGTTCCGAATTCTGGAATAGTGACTTGAAATTCAGATAGGAGCTCAAGGAGCATGGCCTCAAATTCGAAATCTACCTTATCTATCTCATCAATCAAAAGAACGGTAGGCTGGTTAAAACTGATGGAATGAAGCAATGGTCGCCGGAGAAGAAAATGATCAGAAAAAATATCCTCCTCTACTTCTTCAACATCTAACTGTTGGTTGGCTACGGCCTGGATATGAAGTAATTGTCGCTTGTAATCCCATTCATACAGGGCTTTAGACTCATCAATGCCTTCATAACACTGTAAGCGAATCAGAGGAAGATCCTTCAAACGGCTGAAAGCTTGAGCGATGGCGGTTTTGCCAACCCCGGCCGGCCCTTCCACCAAAATAGGCTTATGTAAAGCCTCCGATAAAAAAAGAGTCGTTGCTGTTTTGTCATCACATATGTACCCAGCCTGATACATACCCTCCTTGATCTGTTCTACGTTGTTGTGCACCCGGTGATCCTCTCCTTATTTTATAAATAACTGCGGTTTCAATCTTCTACTGATCTAATTCTAACATATGCCAGGTATTTCGTCATACTTTTTTATATACCTTCCTTTTTATTCAATTTAATCTATTTTACGCCTATGTGCGCTTTTTTGTACAACCCCACGGCGCTTGCTCTCTTTAACCTTTAGCTGACTTTTACCGTAGGACTAACCAGGGTTCGTAAAAAATTACGTGTCTTTTCCGTATAGGCTTCCTCCGGGGGTAATATTTCACCTAAACGGTATTCCAGTCCTAATTCTTCCCACTTTCTTACCCCTAAATCATGATAAGGTAAAACTTCAAGGCGCTCTACATTCGGCATAGAATTGACTAATTCAGCCAGGGCTGTTATATCCGCCTCGGCATCGGTTAATCCGGGAACTAAAACATAACGAATCCACACGGGCTTACCGATACGCGTTAAATACCGGGCCAAACGTAAAGGTTTATAGGGTAAATGCTCGGTCAGAAGCTGATGCTTTAAAGGGTCTGAATGTTTAATGGATAAAAGGACTAAGTCCGTATAACGCAACAAGTTTTCCACCTTTTCAACATCCACGTAACCGCTCGTATCCAGGGCCGTATGAATATCCAGCTTTTTTAAGGCTTGAAACAGTTGCGTCAAAAACGGGGCCTGAAGCAGTGGTTCTCCTCCCGAGACCGTAACTCCACCTCGCCCCCCAGCAAAATAAGGTAAATACTGTTTAATGTCCGTCAGGATCTCCGTAACGGTTACTCGCCGTCCCCGATATAACGACCAGGTATCCGGGTTATGACAATAAGCACACCTAAGCGGACAACCCTGCAAGAATAAGACATAACGCAGACCCGGTCCATCCAGGGTACCCAAACTTTCTATCGAATGAATATAACCGATATGGTGCATGATCATCTTCCTGCTCTTTACTATTTATATTTTGGAATGAAAGGTCCGATTAATTACATCTAGTTGCTGTTCTCGAGTTAATTTAATAAAGTTTACCGCATACCCGGAAACCCGAATCGTTAGCTGGGGGTATTTTTCCGGATGCTCCATCGCGTGGAGTAAGGTTTCTCGTTCTAAAACATTAACGTTGATGTGATGCCCACCCTGGGCAAAGTAACCATCCAACAAGGTAACTAAATTTTTCACTCGATCGGTTTCCTCACGCCCCAGGGCCTTGGGTACAATCGAAAACGTATAGGATATACCATCCAGCGCATAATGATACGGTATCCGCGCTACCGAATTCAAAGAAGCTAAAGCGCCCCGATGATCCCGTCCGTGCATCGGATTTGCGCCCGGGGCAAACGGTTCTCCGGCTTTTCGCCCATCTGGAGTGGCCCCCGTTTTTTGTCCGTAGACCACATTGGAGGTAATGGTCAGAATTGATAGGGTATGCTCAGAATGTCTATAGGTAGGAGTTCGCTTTAACTTCTCTATAAATGTACGTACTACTTCAATGGCAATTTCATCTACCCGGGCATCACTGTTGCCAAACGATGGATATTCTCCCTCAATCTCAAAATCTGTCGCTAAACCGGCCGGATTCCGCTTTACTTTGACCCGGGCATATTTAACTGCCGATAAGGAGTCCACTACCACGGATAATCCCGCAATCCCAAAAGCCATAGTACGATAAATAAGGGGATCGTGGAGCGCAAATTCCAACCGTTCAAAAGCGTATTTATCATGCATATAGTGAATTGCATTTAAGGTATTGACGTATAAACGAGCTAACCAATCTAATACCCGATCAAAAGCTGCCCAGAGTTCTGCATAGTCTAATATATCACGCGTAATCGGTCGTAATCCCTGGGCCACGGGCATTTCCAACTTTTCATCTACGCCACCATTGATGGCATAGAGTAAAGCTTTCGCCAGATTTACGCGCGCCCCAAAAAACTGCATCTGCTTACCTAGGCGCATAGCCGACACACAACAAGCAATCGCATAATCATCGCCCCAGTAAGGGCGCATCAGATCATCATTTTCATATTGTAAGGAGTTAGAATGAATCGTTACCTTGGTACAATATTCTTTAAAGCTGGGTGGTAGGTGTTGCGACCAGAGTATGGTCATGTTTGGTTCAGGAGCCGGCCCCAGATTAAATAGCGTATGCAGCAACCGGTAAGATGTCCGCGTTACTAGCGTACGACCGTCTATTCCCATTCCCCCAATTGCTTCTGTGGTCCAGACCGGATCCCCACTGAATAACTCGTCGTACTGAGGGGTCCGCAAAAAACGAACCATTCTTAATTTTATTATCAGTTGATCAATCAGTTCCTGTGCTTCTACTTCATTTAGAATTTCCTTTTGCCGGTCTCGCTCTAGATAAATATCCAGAAAAGAAGAAATACGTCCCAGGCTCATGGCCGCTCCATTTTGCTCTTTAACGGCCCCTAAATAAGCAAAATATGTCCATTGTACTGCCTCCCGTGCATTGCGAGCCGGGTTACCAATATCCAAACCGTAAGTTTGAGCCATCTGTTTGAGTTGTTCCAAAGCTTCTATCTGATCGTTAATTTCCTCCCGCAACCGAATTATTTCTTCTGTCATTACCTCTACCGTCAGGGATTCTTCCAAATATCTCCGACGATCCCTAATTAAAAGATCTACCCCATACAAGGCAACCCGACGGTAGTCCCCAATTATCCTTCCTCGACCGTAGGCGTCCGGCAGACCGGTAATAATCCCCGCTTTCCGGGCCCGCCTCATTTCTGTAGTGTAAACATCAAAGACCGCATCATTATGGGTCTTACGGTATTGCGTAAAAATTCTTTCAATCTCCGGGCTTAGCTCCTTACCCCGAGCCTCCAGGGATGCTCTAACGGTACGTACCCCACCAGCCGGCATGATCGCTCTTTTTAACGGCTGATCGGTTTGTAAACCGACAACGATTTCCAAATCCCGATCAATATACCCGGGAGCATGGGATACGATAGAAGAGACGACATCGGTATCCATATCTAAGACCCCGTTCGCCTCACGTTCGGCTTTCATTAATTCCAATACTTTTTCCCATAACTGTAAAGTACGCTCGCTGGCGGGTTGTAGAAAACCCGGTCCTTCCATATATGGCGTATAATTTTGTTGAATAAAATCGCGTACATCTATTTCGCGTTGCCAAATTCCCGGTTGAAAACCCTGCCATTCGTCGCAATAGATCATAGTTTGTCTCTCCTCCATCAAAGATAAATAGGCCTGATTTAATCATTCCAGGTTTGACCCCTTTTTATCCTTGCTACGCGATCGAATCAGGGCTAAAAGAAAAAATAATAGAGTATCTACCATGTCGATGATACTCTAAAAAAGGATTCATATAAGATTTTGACTTTGCCGTTACCAACTAACGAACCAGTAAATCCGAGGCGTTAACCTTCCAATTGGGACTTGAGATCGAGTAGAACCCGACTAGCCTTTTCATGGATAACCAAATCAGCTTGATAATCGTATAACGTAGGTTCCAGATTAATAATGGCTACCCGTTCTACCAATCGGGTTAAGCTATTAGCGGGTGATACACTCAGACTACTACCTACGACCAGTAGTAAATCCGCTTGCTCTGCTTCAGCTGTAGCCCGCCAAAAATCATTAGGCATCGCATCCCCAAAAAGCGCTACATCCGGCCGGAGCAGTCCACCACAGGTACATTTTGGCGGGTTTATATCCGTATCTAATTTTCCCCGAATAAACCCCATCGGATATTTTTTTTGGCAGCGCATACAATGACCAGTACGAATATGGCCATGTACTTCCATGACCCGTTGCGAACCAGCCTTTTGATGCAAGCCGTCAATATTCTGGGTAATAACGCCGGCTAGAAACTCTCTCTGTTCTAACCAGCCTAAAACTTCGTGCGCCGGATTTGGCCGGGCGTTTTCTAGTTTCAAAAAATGTACAAAACCCTCCCGATAAAAACGCTGCGGGTTACGTTTTAGGACCTGCACCGAAAGTACCTCCATTGGGTCTACTTTTTCCCATAGCCCGCTTCCCTTACTTCGGAAATCGGGAATACCACTTTCCGTACTAATACCAGCACCGGTCAGAGCCAAGACACGCCGTGATTGCCGGATAAATCCGGCTAATTGCTTAATCTTTTCCGAATAATTCAAGGCTACCTCTCCCTAACACTTCTAAAACCTAATCCTGATTTAAACGGGTTTTGTTTTACCTCGATCACGATACCCATCTTTAACCGGGACAGGCTTCGATCTCTTGTAAAAGATTCTGAAAAATGGTTTTAACCGGTAAGATTTCTCGAATCTTATACACGCATTCCCCGGAAAAAACCAGGCCATTCTCCATATCCCCTAATCGAGCTCGTTCTAAGGCCTCCATAATACAATAATCACCGGTACAATGCTTAAGGCATCCGTTACAACCATCCAGTTCTATAACCTCTCCCCGGTCTAACTTTTCCCAAAAAGCATTTTTCAAGGCTCGACCAGGCATACCTACTGGGCTTTTAACGAGAACCACCTCATCTGAGCCAGAACGTAAATAAAGTTCTTTGAATTCTTGCGAAGCTCCGGATTCCTCGCTGGCCGCAAAACGAGTCCCCATTTGTACCCCATTGGCTCCCAATTTTAAAGCCTCCACAATATCCTGCCCGTTAATTATTCCGCCCGCAGCAATCACCGGTATGCTTATGGCAGCTCTTATTTCGGGTAAAATCTTCTTTAAAGACTCGGCTGTTCCCAAATGTCCTCCCGCTTCTTTACCCTCCACAACTACCGCTGCCGCCCCTAGCTTTTCCGATAATCGCGCCAGTCGCACCGACGAAACAATTGGAATAACGGGAATATTAGCTTCTTTCCCCCATTGAAACATATCACGGGAAAACCCCGCCCCGGAGATCACCAGGTCAATTTTTTCTTGTATCGCGGCTTTAACTAGATTGGCAAAATCCCGTACAGCAAACAAACAATTGATGCCGATAATCCCCTTTGTTAGCGCCCGAGCCTTACGAATCTCATTTATTAATTCCTCCACACTCATCCCCGTAGCCGCGATTATGCCAATACCGCCTTCATTCGCTACAGCTCCAGCTAAACGCGAAGTAGAAATTCGTACCGCCATCCCTCCTTGTATAATCGGAATACGAGCAATTACGTGGGCAATTTTTAATTCAGGTAGTTTCATACCCTTGTCTTACCTCTCATTTTTAATCTTCATTAACTAAATTCCATTACTTATAAACCTTTATCGCTCTTGTTCTTAATTAAACTTATTATTCTAGATCCTTGGCCTGTTTTATGATTGCCTCCTTTAAAAACTCAATACGGGTTTTATCATCTACTCTTAGTATAACCGAATTTTTGCCAATTTTCTCTATTACCCCAATAGCCCCACCATGGGTCACCACTTTATCTTTGACTTTCAAGCTATCCAAAAACTCCTGCTTCTCCTTGCGTCTTTTTCTATTAGGAATAATAATTATGGCTATTAATATTGAAAAAGGAACCAGAAAAAACCAGAACACAGTGCTTAGCAAGTTCATTGTATCTCCACTGGGCACCTGAACACCCCCTTAAGCCCCTAACTATAATAAATTCTATTTTTACTTTAACTTAGAGTAATACCGGGGTCAAGCTTTTCCATTACAACCGAGAACAAAACTACCCACCTCGTCCGTTAATAACCCTAATTAAAACCTAAAAGCAGCTCTATCCAAACCGTTGAGATCGGACGAGCTGCTTTAGTTTCTAACCTTGGTACTAAAATATAAAAAGTAAACTTACAAATTTAACTTTGCCAGCCGTAATACTCGGCGGCCCGATTATCCCGAAATCCGTACTCCTGGCGAATATCCTCCAATCGCGCCCCCCAGTATTGAACTCGATCTTTTACCTCTTCAGCCGAAGCGGTATCTACCTTTAAAATTTGCTCTCCGGGTAATTCCACACCCAGATCGTACCCCTGATCACGATGATTAACTACAAGCAGTCCCTCGTAATACTCCCGTGACCAATCTCCCTGTCCTAAAAAATCTTTCTTCGATACTACTGACCATTTCTGTTTACCCGCCAAGTTTCTAACCTCCTCTTCCTATTCTTAAAAGTTGAATTCAGAGGTTATTTTTCCCGGCAAGAATCACAATTAACCGGTGGTTAACGGTTCTCAATTAAGTCCAAAAAAGCTTGAATGGCTTTACTGTACACTTTCCGCTTAGGATATACCAGGTATAAGCTACGTTGTAAATCGAAACCTTCGAGGTCTAAACTGACAATTCGACCTAAAGCCTCACTTTTTTCTAGCGCCCACCGGGAAACAAAAGCCAGGCCCAGTCCTTCTTCCACCGCGGTAATAATAGCTTCCGTACTACCTAATTCCAATATGATTTGGAGTTTATCCGGATTAATCCCCTGTTCCAGCAGTTTCTTTTCCAACACCATGCGCGTACCGGAACCTTTTTCCCGCCAGATCAGGTTTTCGCGTAACAGGTCTTCAACCTTAACTAAGCTTTGCGTCGCAAAGGTATGCTGGGTCGGAACAATTAACTTAAGCTGGTCTTCTTCTAAAAAAACACAGGTCAATTTTCGATTTTTGACCTGCGCCCCTACAACTGCTAAATCAAAACGCTGTTCTAAAAGATTATTGATAATTCCTCCGGTATCCCCAATTTCTAGACTCACCCTCACCTCAGGGTAAGTCCTTTTAAATTGCCCAATGATCGATGGTAGGACGTAATGCCCAGGTACAGTACTCGCGCCAATTACTAAATTTCCGCGCACTTCAATCGTGGTCTGCGCAATAGAATTATCTAAATCTTCCATAATTCTCAAGATATTTAAAGCATGACGGTACAACACTTCCCCGGCTTCCGTTAACCGTATTCGCCGGCCTACTCGATCGAGTAGTTGTACCCCATATAAATCCTCGAGGGTTTGGATGTGTTTACTTACAGCTGGTTGGGTTAAAAAAAGTTCTCGCGCGGCTCCAGAAAGGCTCTGTTTTTCAACCACCCGTACAAAAGTAATTAATAGATTGAGTTTCAAAAGAATTTCACCCTCCTAACGGAGGAAACCGTTCAGGATAGTGTCTATGGCCTCTTTTTCGGTTAATCCTAAAGACATGAGTTTAATCAATTGATCGCCCGCAATTTTACCTATCGCAGCTTCATGGGTTAACTCAGCCTCCGTGTTTTCTGCCCGTAATTGTGGAGAAGCCTCAATCCGGGCTTGGTCCATAATAATGGAGTCGCACTCCACGTGACCCCGACATGGAGCTTGTCCAATTAAAACGGCCCGAAAGTTTTGAACCGAACAATCCTGTCCCACTGATCGGGCAATAACCTGCGCATTAGCATTCTTGCCAATTAAATATATATCCATAAAAGATTTGGCTTCTTGCGTACCGTGCGTAAGCAATTTTTCTACCATCCGCAAGTTTCCGCCTTCATGTACCTTAACCTCCGTATAACGCCGGGTATAATCTACCCCTTTAATCTGGATTAACTCTAGTTCTGCCGAAGCCCCCTCGTCAACCGTTAATATGGTTTGAGGATTAAGGATACGCGCCCCTTCGCCCAAACCTTCCCCATAGTGCTTTTCTATATAACGCAGACGTGCTCCTCGGCGTACCCGAATCTCATGAATCCCATCATGCTGCGTTGTCTCACACCCAGCGTTATGAATCCCGCAACCGGCAATTACAACTACATCCGCATCTTCACCAATGTCAAAGGTGTTATACACCAAATCATGTAACCCGGTACGACTGAGAATAACCGGTATATGTACCGATTCATTCTTGGTCCCGGGTTTAACCAGAATATCAATCCCAGGCTTTTCCTGATCCGTTTTAGGAATAATAACTATATTAGCAGTAGAGTTGCGGGCTACAGCCTGTCCATCTTTACGAATATTGTAAGCCCCGATAGGTACTTCATGTAATTCGGCAACAGCTTCAAGCAATTGTTTATCGATAGCATTTAGGGTCACTAAATTCGCCTCCACAATTCCGTCTCCACTGACAGATTATGTCATCTTTGATTAGCGGCCATACCTGGTCTCGTTTTCCTCGTTCCTTGATTTCCCCTTCAGCTATAAGTAGAACTTCATCCGCTACCGAGAGAAAACGTTCATTATGGGTAATAGTTAAAGTAATGCTGTTCCGTAAGTGATGCCGTTGAACGACCATCATTACCAATTGCTGAAAGGTCCATAAATCTACCCCAGCTTCCGGCTCATCAAAAATCAACATTTCAGCTGGTCGGACCAGTAAAGTAGCAATTTCAATGCGCTTCATTTCGCCCCCGGATAAACTGGCATCTACTTCCCGGTTCAAGTAATCTTCTGGGCATAAACCTACATCGTGCAGCAGGCAGTGAAGATCTTTTTCGTCCAACCCATTGTTAGCAGCAATACCTAATAAATCTCTTACACGAATTCCCTTAAACCGCGGGGGTTGTTGAAAAGCGTACGCAATACCCCGGCGAGAACGTTCGGTAATGCTTAAGTTAGTAATATCTTCACCATTATAATAAATCCGGCCCTCAGTAGGGAGGTAAATTCCCATAATTATCTTAGCCAAAGAAGTTTTTCCTCCGCCATTGGGTCCGGTGACTGCATAAAACTTCCCTTCTTTCAGGGTCAAATCTATATTATTTAATATCTCCTTCGTTCCACCGTTTTCGTTACTTATGGTCAAACTGACGGAGCGTAATTCAAGCATCCTTTTTTGGCCTCCCCTCTAGGAGGAATATAGCACAAATATCCCTCGAAGTCTAGCAACGGCTTCATTTACATCCTTTTTGAAAGCTCTTTTCTACTTATGAAATCTCGTTTTACCTACCTAAACTTTCAGCATCTCATTTATATCATTTAGTGCGTGGAACGAAATCAAATACCGCTTCAATGCCTACTCCTTTTCCCCGCAGAGTTTGTTCCACCTGACCCCGCTGTTGGGCATCCACCCGGATAGCTAGTCCACACAAAGAGGAAATCTCCCGGGGAACCGGGATAATGGACGCCTTTAAAGCCTCTTCCTTCAATACCTTCTCCGCTTTCAAGGCCTGATGCGTAGAAACGAAAGTAAAAACTGTATATACGTTATGCTCTGGAGCCATCTTATCACACCTTTTCGCCATGAGGGTCCGCTCAGATTATCGTCTACCCGAAGTTTTTTCTCGAACTAAGCTATACAAGGCTTCTAGTAATACTTCTATTTCCGCCGGGGTATTAAAATAACCCGGACTAATCCGAAGGGTTCCGGTCTCCAGGGTATCGATCGTCGCATGCGCTAGAGGGGCACAGTGTAGACCGCTTCGAACCGCGATATCAAAAACTTGATCTAACACGTAGCTTAATTCTCCAGCTTCCCATCCCTCTAGGTTAAGGGAGACAACCGCAGTTTGCTCCTCCAGATCATTGGGACCATACCGCGTAACCCCTTCTAATCTCCGTAATCCTTCAATAATTTGTCGGGTAAGGGCTTGTTCGTGTTTGCGAATCCGCTCCAGCCCTTCCTGTAAAACAAATTTTATGCCGGCCCCTAATCCGGCTATCCCCGGGGTATTAGGCGTACCGCTTTCAAACCGGTCTGGTAACTCCTCTGGTTGGACGAATACTTCCGATTTACTTCCGGTTCCCCCTTCTTTAAGCGGCTGTAAATCTATTTCCTTTCCTATATACAAACCTCCAGTCCCCTGAGGACCAAACAATCCCTTATGCCCGGTAAACGCTAACAGGCTAATTTTGTTCTTTACAACATCGATCGGTAAGATCCCGGCGGTCTGGGCACAGTCCACTAGCAAGGGGATCCCCTTGCTGGCCGCTAATTCTCCGATTGCTTCTATAGGTTGAATCGTACCGGTGACATTGGAAGCATGATTAACGCAGATCAATCGTGTATTCGCCCGCAGGTTTTTAGCCAACGTAGCCAGATCTAAACGCCCTTCCCGCGAACACGGAATTATGGTTTGCTCCACCCCAGTATCTTGCAATCGATAGGCCGGCCTAACTACAGCGTTATGTTCCATAGAAGTCAGTATCAAGTGATCTCCAGCCCGCAAAAACCCCTTAAGGGCTAAATTCAGTGCTTCGGTTACGTTACCGGTGAAAATAATTCGGGCTGAATCGGTAATATTAAAAAGCTGCGCTAGTAATTCTCTGGTTTCTAGAATTATCCGTCCCGCCTGCAAGGATAACCGGTGTCCCCCACGACCTGGATTGCCTCCCCGATGTCGCAAACAGTCATCTACGGCCTGATATACACCCTCCGGTTTGGGCCAGGAAGTAGCCGCATTATCCAGATAAATCAAATTTAAGGACCTCCACTCTGCCGGATTAAAAACACTCTTATTAATAATACCCTAAAGGGCCTCGATATAACTATTTCTTTTCATACGCCATTATACGTCTTTACTCTGGATAAACCCACCTATTACCGATAAGTTTATATAACTATTCGTTATGGTCAGTTAAGAAAAACCTTTATAATTAGTTATAGTGTTATCTTCTTTTATCAAAAAAGGTCTCTTGAAACCGAAGTTCCGAGAGACCTTTTCATTATCACCTTTCGATAAGTTTAGGTAGGTGGACCTGGCTCTAGACTACTCCCTGGGCCAGCATTGCCTGCGCAACTTTCAAAAATCCGGCGATATTAGCCCCGGCGACCAGATTACCCTCCAAGCCATAATCTTGTGCGGCTTGACTGGCATTGCGGTAAATATTACCCATAATACTCTTTAGCTTAGTATCCACTTCTTCAAACGTCCAAGAATAACGCATACTGTTTTGGGTCATTTCCAGAGCTGAGGTAGCTACGCCCCCGGCATTAACTGCTTTAGCGGGTCCAAAAAGAATTTGTTTCTCTAAGAAGAGGTTAACCGCCTCAGCCGTGCAAGGCATATTAGCGGCTTCTGCTACACAAGTACACCCATTGCTGAGCAATTGTTTCGCGTTTTCTAAATCTAATTCGTTCTGGGTTGCCGTAGGAACCGCTATATCACACGCTACTTCCCAAGGACGTTTCCCGGAAACCCACTGAAGGCCAAACTTATCGGCTAAGTCCTTGGCTGGGCGTCGATGGACTACCCAAAGGTCCATTAAAAAGTCCAACTTTTCATCCTTAATTCCATCTGGGTCGTACACATAGCCATTTTCGTCCCCAATGGTTATAACTTTTGCTCCACATTGATTAGCTTTCTGAATGAAAAAAGTTCCGACATTACCATAACCGGAGATAGCAATGCTTTTATCCTGCAGACTTTCTCCCCGTGCTTTTAACATTTCTTCCAAGAAATACACCGTTCCGTAACCGGTAGCCTCCGGTCTAGCCAGACTACCTCCCCAGGTCAAGCCTTTACCGGTTAATACCCCTTCGAAAAGGGTGGTTATTCTTTTATACTGGCCATAGAAATAACCAATCTCCCTGGCCCCTACGCCAATATCTCCAGCCGGTACATCAATATCGGCTCCTATGTACCTATATAATTCCGTCATAAAACTCTGACAGAAGCGCATAACTTCTCCCTGGGATTTACCGCGGGGATCAAAATCACTACCACCCTTGCCTCCGCCAATCGGTAAGCCGGTAAGCGAATTCTTAAAAATTTGCTCAAAACCTAAAAATTTAATCGTTCCTAGGGTTACGGAAGGATGAAAACGAATGCCTCCCTTATAAGGTCCAATCGCACTGTTAAACTGAACCCGATAACCCCGATTAACCCGCACCTTACCCTGGTCATCTACCCAAGGCACCCGAAAAATAATCTGCCGTTCGGGCTCAACGATCCGCTCTAAAATACCGGCTTCGATAAACTCGGGATGTTTTTCAAGTACCGGTTGTAAAGATTCCAGTACTTCCTTTACGGCCTGTAAGAATTCCGGTTCATGGGGGTTACGGCTAGTCACCTGGTCCATAACCTCTTTAATAGCTTGACTCATTATTAAAATTAACCTCCTTGGATTGAAAATAACGCTGTTAACTATTAATCCATTAAACTCATCTAACTTATTATAAACGACACCCATCGACTGTAAAGATAGAACAAAACAAAAATATTGTATTCATCCCGGAAAATACTTCCTTAATCATGGCTAGCTTCACTCAGATAACGATCAATAGCTGCCGCTGCCTTCTTTCCGGCGCCCATGGCCAAAATAACGGTAGCCGCTCCGGTTACTATGTCTCCCCCGGCAAAAACCCCAGGACGGGAAGTCTCTCCATTTTCACCCGCCACAATGTTGCCTCGTTTATTGGCTATCAGACCTTCGGTCGTTGCCGTGATTAAAGGATTGGGGCCCTGACCAATAGCTACCACCACGGTATCTACTTCCAAGGAATGTTCGGACCCGGGAATGGCGATAGGCGCACGTCGTCCGGATTCATCTGGCGCGCCAAGTTCATAACGCAAACACACTAATTCCTTGACCCACCCCGCATCATCCCCTTTAATTTCTATGGGATTAGTCAACAAACGCAGTTGAACCCCTTCTTCTTTAGCGTGTTCTATTTCTTCGTGCCGAGCCGGCATTTCCGCCGCAGACCGACGATAAACAATAGATACTTCCTCTGCACCTAGTCGTCGCGCGGTCCGGGCTGCATCCATAGCCACGTTACCGGCGCCCAAAACCGCGACCCGGCGACCTACCTTAATAGGAGTCAGGTACGTTGGAAAGAGATAAGCTTTCATCAGATTGACCCGGGTTAAAAACTCATTAGCCGAGTAGACGCCATTCAGGTTTTCCCCCGGAATCCCCATAAAATATGGCAAACCGGCTCCGGTCCCCAAAAAAACAGCAACGTACCCCTTCTGAAAGAGTTGATCCACGGTAATTGTGGAACCAATCACCACATTCGTTTGAATCTCTACCCCTAGCTGACGGATCCCCTCAATCTCGTGCTGCACGATCCGCTCAGGCAGCCGAAACTCGGGTATCCCATACATTAGCACCCCTCCAGGTACATGCAACGCCTCAAACAGGGTTACGGCATACCCTTTCCGGGCCAAATCTCCGGCTACCGTTAAGCTGGCCGGTCCTGAACCGACTACCGCCACCCGGGAATCGCGTGACGGTTCTCTGGTGGATCGCTCAACGGAGTTTACCCCGGTTCCATCAGACTTCCCTTGAGCTATTTCATAATCCGCCACAAAGCGTTCCAACCGTCCAATGGCCACCGGTTCCTCTTTCTTTCCGCGGATACAATACTTTTCACACTGACTTTCCTGAGGACAAACCCGGCCACAAATGGCCGGCAAATTGCTTTTCTCCTTAATTTTACGTGCAGCGCCTAAATAATCCCGTTCTTTAATTTTAGTGATGAACGCTGGGATATCAATATCTACCGGACACCCTTCCTGACAAAACGCTTTCTTGCAGGAAAGACAGCGAGCCGCCTCTAATAAGGCATCTTCTTCACTATAACCGAGCGCTACCTCTGCAAAATTATGCATACGGGCAAGAGGATCTTGACTGGGCATAGGCCGCTTACGGGTACTTTTTCTTGCTTCCTTTAATTCTTCTATTGATGGCAATGGCAACCGCATCCGCCTAGCCCCCCTTTTCGTCTCTCCTCATGTTCCTGAAGTGCCTGCTTTTCTTCGGCCACAAACATCTGAGCCCGCTGTCGAGCTAATTTCCAATCCACTAAATGACCATCAAACTCCGGTCCGTCTACGCAGGCAAACCGGGTCTCCGCTCCAACCTGTACCCGACAGGCCCCACACATCCCGGTACCATCTACCATGATCGGATTCAGGCTGACCATGGTTTTAATTCCGGCTGCTTGGGTCACCCGACAGACCGCCTCCATCATTACCAAAGGGCCGATACTTACGACTAAATTGATCGGCGAACGATGGATAATAAGTTCCTGAAGCACTTTAGTTACCAACCCTTTGCGTCCGTAAGACCCATCGTCCGTAGTAATAAGGACCTCGGTACTGGCCTGCTTCATTTCTTCTTCTAGAATTAGAAGTTGCCGATTGCGAGCGCCTAGAATCGAAATAACCTCGTTTCCGGCCCGCTTCATTTCTCGGGCGATAGGGTGAATGGGAGCAATACCGACGCCACCCCCAATCATCACTACTCGCCCCAATTGGCTGATATGGGAAGGTCGGCCCAAAGGACCGACGAAATCACGTATATATTCTCCTTCCTCTAGCTGACCTAGCAGCTGAGTGCTTTTACCAACCTCCTGAAAAATAATCGTGACCGTACCTTGTTCCGGATCAAGATCCGCTATGGTCAAAGGGATTCTCTCTCCCCATTCATCTAGCCGTAAAATAATAAATTGGCCCGCCCGGGCACTCCTGGCTACTAAAGGTGCTTCTACGTCAAAACGTTTTAATCCCGGGGCCAATACTTCTTTTCTGACAATCCGATACAAAACCGATCTAATCCCCCTTCATTCCTCCAAAATTATGGTTATTATATAAATTTATAATATATCGATCTTTAAAATCTCAACTATTGATCTTCTTGAAACATTAAGGCTGGGCTTACGGCCTCACGTATAATTTTTTCTATATCTCCCAATACCCGAATTAATCTTATCTCAGCCAAGCGATAATCTCGAATTACGGGATTCATCATCATAACTTCCATTAATTTTTCTAACTCCTCCACCTTTTCGGGTGCCGGGGTTTCCCCTGCCATATGCACTTTAAGCAACTCATTTTGCCTCTTTTGAAAATCTACCAACATTTCCCGATTAGCCTCTACCTCATGAATCTCATTCCGGAGCTTGATTAAATTGCGATACTCTTCGGTCTCGGTAATTTCTCGCGCTAACTGATGGGCTAGATCGTAAACTAACACGTTTGACTCTCCCTTCTATACTATGATTGATTGTTTGTTTTTTACGATAATAGCTTATGAGCTATCTGATTTTTCCTCGTTATAGGGGTTGCATAATCCGCTTTCTTTGGACATAAGTAGCTACCTGCCGGTATCCTACTTTCCAGGCCAATTCCCGTGCCCGAATAATATCCCGACCGGTATCCTCTGACCTATGAGCGTCTGAACTAAAAGTAATCGGAATGCCCATCTGAAAACAAGCCTCAAGTAGATCCGGCGCCGGATATACTTCTTCCACCGGCTTGTACCAACCGGCCGTGTTAATTTCCACCGTCATTCCGGCTTCTCGTATGGCCGCCAAAGTTGGCCCGGCCAGTTTAAGCCCCGAACTATGGGGACGATACCCGAATATTTTGATTAAATCTAAATGACCGACTAAATCAAAGCTCTGCGATTGGATCATCTGGGTCAAAACGCCATAATAGGTACGGTACAACGCATCTATATCCCACTCCCGATACCGTTCGGTATAATCCGGGTGGTCAAACCCCCAATCCCCCAGATAATGAACCGACCCAATCAGATAATCCCAGGAATATATCTCCCTTAGTTGACGATAACGTTTTTCTTGCTCCGGCCAAAAATCTACTTCCAAACCTATTTTTATTCTAATTTTCGGAAATTGTCGTTGTAAATGTTGAAAATTGGAAAAATCAAGATCTTCTATATAAGCATCATGCTCCGCAAATCCGATTTCAGACAATCCTTGCTGTAAACCCTGTACGACGAAAGGCGTCAGTTCAGCTAAGGTATGTTGTCTAGTTTGATGCCCCAGACCATGTACATGGTAATCTACTAACACAGATAAATCCATCCTTAATCTAAAATAAATTCGGTTGGATCACCGATTAATTCATTTTATCAAATATCTAATACTTTCGTCTAATCGGATAAACCATTGAATAAAGAAGGTAGTTATAATAGAATGAGATAGGCCAATACTCTTGTTAAACGCAAAAAAGAATAGACTATGCATTCATGAATACACTTGGGGTAAGATATCCATAACACAGGGGTAAGGAGGAGATTTTTGTTATGTCCACAATTGTTCCTATTCGAGGAATCCGTTATGTTTTAGAAGAAATTGAGGATCTCGCTCAGGTAGTAACCCCGCCATATGACATTATTGACACTGCAGCTCAAGCTCGTTACTATGCCCGGCATCCTAATAATATAATCCGGTTGGAATTAGGTCAGACTTTTGCGCAAGATGACGAAAAAAATAACCGTTATCTTAGGGCCGCCAATTATTATACTCGCTGGCTAGCAGAAGGAATACTGGCTCGAGAAGAACAACCTGCTCTATACTTATATGAACAGGAATTTGAATATCACGGGGAAAAAAAGGTACGTACCGGTTTTATCTGCGGGGTCCGTTTGGAACCCTACTCTAATGGTAATATATTGCCTCATGAAGAAACTTTATCTAAACCTAAAGCAGATCGGTTGCAATTAATGCGGGCTTGTCGCGCTAATTTTAGTCCGGTCTTCGGTCTATATGCAGACCCCCAGCAAGCCATCAATCAGGCGCTTCAATCCGACTGCACCCAACGACCACCGGATATGGAATTTACCGATGAATCGGAGGAAACCCATCGTCTCTGGGTAATTGCCGATCCAACCATATTAAAAGAAGTCGTTGAGCGGATGACGGCCCTCCCTATTTTTATCGCAGATGGACATCATCGTTATGAAACGGCCCTTAGTTTTGCCGAAGAAATGCAAACGCAAGATTTAAAGGGCTACGATACAGTATTAATGACCCTAGTTAATCTGTACGATCCGGGTATGTTAATTCTTCCCACACATCGACTGGTAAAAAATATCCGCAATTTAGATCAGGAACACTTTAAAGATCAACTTTTCACCTATTTTGAAGTAGAACCGTTTGTCTTACCCTCCGGCGAAGCTGAGCAAGCGGAGGCTATTACCGATTTCTTTAATCAATTAGAAACGCGTGGAAAAACCGGGCATGTTTTTGGCATGTATTCCCGGGAAAAAGGATTATCTTTGCTAACTCTAAAACCAGAGTGTTCACCCCATGCCCTGCTAGATCCTGATCGCTCTGCTGCCTGGCGTAATTTAGACGTAGCTATTCTAGATAATCTTGTACTAGACCGTTTACTGGGGATCGGTAGTGAACAGCGTAAAAATCAAGATCACCTGACCTATACGCGCAGCGAACAAGAAGCACTAGATCTGGTAAATGCAGGAATTGAACAATTAGCTTTCTTCCTGAATCCGACTCGGGTAGAAGAAGTTACTCAGGTTGCTTCCGCTGGTGACAAAATGCCGCAAAAGTCAACCTATTTTTATCCCAAATTAATCACCGGATTGGTTATCAATCCCTTAGGGGAATAACTTAAACGGGTAACCGAATCAAATACTAAAATCGAAAGTCAGGCTCTCTTTTAAACGAGAGTTCTGACTTTTTTATCCCTTAATTACCAAAATTTGAAGGATTGACACTTTTTCACTGACAACTTTAAAATATTTATAGAGAGGCAGTTGCTGTACTCTACTATAATCTAAATGAGGAGGTTTTCTTTTGTTTCGTAAACATCGATCAAGCAAAATCCTAGTTTCCCTATTTCTAACGTTTCTGTTGTTCTTTTCCGTATCCTTACCGGCCTTTGGAGCCTGTTCTAGCACCGTAGCCCCTGGAGATACTTTGTGGAAGATTGCCTTCCGCTCACAAGTACCGATCAATGAAATTATTAAGTCCAACCCTCAGATTCTGAATTTTAACCGAATTTATCCCGGACAAATTATTCAGATTCCCTGTAAGACGGACCGCAATCAACCGACTACTCCGCCAGTAAACGAAACACCAACGTCTAATCCACCGGCAACCACTCAACCAACTAAACCACAGCCGCCCACAACTGGTATTTCGGCTTTCGAACAACAAGTAATTGATCTAACTAACGCCGAAAGAACCAAAGCGGGTTTAGCACCTCTGAAATACAACGCGGAACTCTCCCAAGTTGCCCGTTTAAAATCAGAAGATATGCGTGATAAAAACTATTTTTCGCATACTTCTCCTACCTATGGGTCACCTTTCGCCATGCTGCAGCAGTTTGGAATCTCGTTTACTGCTGCCGGGGAAAATATTGCGGCTGGTTACGCTACGCCACAAGAAGTAGTGAATGGTTGGATGAACAGCCCGGGCCACCGCCAAAATATCTTAAACCCGAATTATACACAACTAGGTGTAGGTTATGCTGCCGGTGGGTCTTATCGGCATTACTGGACCCAGCTCTTTATCAAAAATTAATTTAATCGAAATGACGGCCCCGATCATGCATCGGGGCCGTCATTATTCAAAAAACCGGTACTAATTCCTCCCAGTTAATGCTACCCGATAATTCTCCATCATGAAAAATTTCTCCCCGTAATGTTTGAGCCTATAACTTAAATATTGTATTCTACCCGGCTTTCGGCGATTAATACTATCTTTTCACTGTTTTTTTGCGTTAAATAATAAAGATGGTATAAAGGGGGTTGTTTGTTTTGCGCAGAAAAATGGTTTTAGCGTCAATTTTCACTTTAACTCTTTTAATCCTGTTTTGGGCCATTGCAGTAAATGAAAGGGGAGAACAAAACGCAGACAGCTTAAACGTCTACCGAGAGGCAGCAGATGGTTCTGAACGGAAAAGCATTAGCTTTGGAAATCTGTCATTAAACGGATACAACCAGGATCTTTTATTTGCGCCGGGTGGAGGACGGGCTATTTTCAGCGGTTACAATTACCCGCAGAATGATTCCGGGGAACAAACAGAGAATCCCAGCGGCATGCTGCTAATGCTAGATATTTCCAAAGAATGCGTTACTGAACTTGACCAAGGTGAGTTTTTCCGAGTTCTGGCATGGGACGCTGATGGAGAAAATGTACTTTATATGAAAGACGGTTCACTCATACGACGGTCTTTGAAGGATGATAAAAAGATTACTATTGCGGAAAACAGCTATTACGGCACCTTCAGCCCGGACGGTAAAAAGATAGCCTATATTCAGCAGAAAAACGGCCTTTGGCTTTGCGATACGGACGGCAACCAAAAAACGAGGCTGACTACGACTATCGACGACTGGTACCCGGTCTGGTACCCGGACGGCCAATACCTGTTTTTCTTTAACGATCTCGGGCAAAAGCTGGGTGACGGTGCCGGTCACCTCCAGGGAATGGCTAAAATATCGATAGCCGATGGTACGGTAGAAAAAATTTTACCGCAAAAAACCGGTAAATTCCGCAAAGCGGAATGGATCGTACCGGGCCGGTCCCTGCATGTGGTCAGCGGGTGGGATGACGGCTTTTTTCACCACATCGTCGACCTGACCGACGGTAAGATCATCGATCTGGGTGAAAATATTGACAATATGAATTTTACCACTGATATAGATACTAATGGCGGAAGGCTTTTGAAAGCCGGGGCCGGTGGAATTATTCAAATATACGACGCATCGGGCCACCTACAAAAATCATTCAACCTTGCCCACTCATACTTCTGCTGGCAATACTACAACGCCGCTTTTACTACAGACGGTAATAAAATCCTGACGATGCGCCGCAGTACCCAAACCGAGAGCGCAGAGCCGGTTGAACGAATAATAGAGGTTGTAGATATCGAAAACGAAAGTGCTGCTTTGTTATCCACAGGCAGTGGAAACTACGAGGCCACCTTTTGGGACCCAAGCAGCGGGCAAGTTCTAGTTTTAGAACGAGAGCTTAGTGAAGGCTCACGTAATTTAACCAATTTTACTTTCCTTTAGTTTATTTGGTAGCATTTATCTATTAAGGCTTTGCTTTTTAAAAGTCAGAAATATTTTTGATTGTAATTTTTAAATTTTCGGTTCTATAATACTAGTCCATAAACACCCGGCCCTTTTCACTCATAGCTTTAACCCTTTCAACAATGAAATTTGCTAGACGTTCTTGTTTGCGCCAGCGGCTATACTTACGGACCGGGTCCAGGGCAAATTTGCTTAATATGACTTTACACTGAGCTGCATCATAATCTTGTAAGGCAGCATAAAGACCTGTACTTCCTTGGTCGTGATAAATACGAAAGGGGTCAAAATCCTCCGGAATCTCTGGGGCCTTAGCCGCCTTTTTTCGTGCCGGAAGAACTTTGGGGGTTGTCGACGCGTTTATCCATTCTTGAAATGGAGGCGATAGCCGCTTCGCCAGAGCTTGATTTTTTTCAACCTCCTCGGCCAGTAAGCGCAAAAAGGCGGCTAAGGCCGTACTCATATTAGGAGAAGACAAAGCTTAATACCTCCTCAGTTAAAAGCTGATATGGTTTGTACGGGACCTCATAATCATACTTTTCATGCAGGCTTTTAACCGGCAGACTATAGTCCATAGCATTGGCCGCACGCGAGGCGTGGGGTACAATGGTGGAGAAGACCCGGCGATAGCCAATTTCGTCTGCTTCTAACTCCAAAACTTTAACTCGGATTTGATGCTGAGAGTTCTGTTTACGAAAGTGATTGACTACTACCCCCAGGGGTTCAATCGGAACCCCGGTTTCAGCCTGCAACCTATTTATTCGAGTAACAATTTGGGGAATACCGTAAGTCGACAGTACGTCCGGAATGACCGGAATAAGGTAATATTGGCTAAGCATTAGTCCGTTCTGGGTGATTAACCCCAGATTCGGGGGACAATCAATTAATACTATATCGTAATCATTAATTTCTTCACATATCGTTTCCCCTAATACGCTTAAAGGTCGCTGACTAAAAATCCCCCGCGTTGGAATTTTAATTAATTCATCCTGAATGTCGATTAAGTCCAGGCTGGAGGGTATCAAATCTAGACCAGGAATCCCTCCCCCAATATTGGAAACGTTATGTACAATAGCCTCACTGACCGAGAAAATTTGCATGTTTTCCAGATAATCTCGAAATAACCGTACAATAGTCTGGCCCTTGATGTTTTGCTTTTTCCATGCCTGTTCACTCATAAGGCTGATAGTCGCATTAGTTTGAGGATCTAGATCAATTACCAACACCTTCAAACCATGCTGTAGGACCATGAATTCGGCTAAGGCAACCGTAAGAGTAGTCTTACCCACTCCCCCTTTAAGATTAATCATACTAATTACTACAGGCACGAAGTTCCCTCCCTATAACATACTTACCACCGTCTCCATGTAAGTTACGTTGATAGCATAAATAGATAAAATACCTCCCACATGAAGAATACTTGTAGGTATGCTTTCAACCCTATGCTAACCCAAAATTGACCATAGGGCAAACTACCCTTACACCGAATAATCTTTCTCTGAATAAGATGTCTTATAAGCTTTATTAAGGGGAGTGAATCTAACGTGATATCTGCCGGGGAATTCGTTCAAAAGTCCCTTGGGCTTCACTTATTCTTTCTACGAATTATGAAGGAACACTCTATTTTTCTAGAAGCTGGATTCGTTCCGAAAGACCAAGCTTTAGCTTGGTCCGCAGAGATGTTCAAAAATGAGTTTAACCAGCTCTTAGAGCAGGCGGTAGAATTAGCCAACGATAATGTGAGCGGAGAGGTGCTCGGGTCCGGGGAGGTAGTAACGGTTAACACTGTAGCGGCCGAAGAAAAAACAAAAGAACTAACTGGCATCGATATTGACCTTGCGTTGTCCAAGAAAGAACTAAGGCTAAGACCCGGTCGAGGGAATCCATCGTTAGAAGCCAAAATAGAACGATTCAATTTAATAGCTATGCAGCAAACCAAATCTCTGATCGATTTTAAAACCTTGCTGTTAGAAAAAATATTAGAATGCAACTTGTTTGCTTTTAACTTCCCTCTACTTATTGAACACCTTAGAGAAGAAGCCATGTTTTATTTAGAGCGATTAGAAAAACTTCAGGAAAGAAGAAAAACTGCACCACGGCAAAAAATTATTGAGGAAAAAGTCTTTTGGGATCACATCATGGCGGAACACGCCATGTTTATTTCCCACCTTTTAGATCCCAGCGAAAAAACCCTAATTACTCAAGCAGATAATTTTGCTCGTGTATTCACCCAACTAGAGCAGCAAGTTAAGCGCCTGGAAAAAACCGGTAAAGCAAATCGCATGCTTAGAGAATTATTCAATGAAGAACTAAAGGCAACCCGTGATATACGAGATTTTAAAAGTAAAGGCGGGCAACTAATTCTTGCGTGTCAAGTGCGCTCTATCATTAATCCCCTCTTAGCCGATCATGTGCTGCGCGAGGCTAATCATTTCCTCAATGAATTAGAACATCTTAAGGTATAATAAGAGAAAGCACTCGATCCAACCTCATTCGGCACGAATAATGAAATAAATACAGGCAAGGGAAAACGGATATCCGTTTTCCCTTGCTTAATGTTAAAAAGCAGGTCGCGAAATGACCTGCCCCTACTGCTCGCTTTTCTTTTTTTCCGGATATACTATGCCAGGACCACCGTATTTGGGAGGAAAATTTTGAACCGTAGGTTGATTAACTTTAAAGCCAGGAGGAGAGCCGGCTCCAGGACCTTCATAATTGGGTGCGTCAGTAGTACCGGTTGCATCTTCAATGGGAAAGTCATTTTTCGGTTTAATTGTTATCACCTCAACGATAGAGTTGCCGAATACGATAATGAATATACGAACGATGTAACCCTTCATCAACTTGGAAAAAATTCTTATATCATGCTAAAATTATAAATACCGTGGATGCAGGCCGGGGAGGTTATTATG
>JAAYQE010000266.1 GCA_012519455.1 Syntrophomonadaceae bacterium | reverse complement strand
ATTTGTCCGTCATTTATAGAATATTTGTCGTCAATGTCAAGTGTAAATGTCCCACCTAATCCACCATCTTTTTCCAACACAACGGGTGTCTCTTTTATGATTTCATCATCCACTTTAATCACATATTTCATATCAATAAAGGGATTATTCTCCTGTGAAGGCTTATAATCTATATCAAGGTGTCCTTTTGCACGATATTCATTTGATCCATAGGAAGATTGCCCAGAAAAGCGAGCAAAAATGTAGGGGAATACTTGCTCTTTTATGTTTGATACCCTCAATCCCATGTGTTCTTCGATGTTTTTTACGCCATTATCCTCCATAATAATCTTGGGGGAAATTCTATCCGATATTTCAAAATTTTTAGTAGTGGAATACTGCAATCCTGATTTCTCAAGTCGAACAATCTCTCCGTTAAAATCAAGAGATACTGACATAGTTTCCATTACTATCTTTGGCTCTATCGTAAATGTAATGGGTACAGTAAGCGTAGCAATATCCAATTTGCCTACTTTTGTGGAGGAATTATGAATAAAGCTTGCCTGTGCCTCTAATTTTTGATCTACATTTTGATAGATGGAGTTAATTTGATTATCTAACCGATTTTCAACGGAATTGATTGTGTTATTGGTGTTTTCAACCCTGCTTTGCAATGAATTTATCTTTACTAAGGAATATAACTGCAAAACTATCAGTGCAGCAACTAAAATATATGCTGTTTGTTTTTTCATTCCCTCTTTTTCCCCCCCCTCGTCAAATATAAATAATCTTTACTACGCTCTTTCCTACATATGTGAATAATCCAATCATTTATTCGTTCTTTTCAAGTCCGCGCATGGACGCGTGGTTTCCCGCATGGTCTGTCGCCTAACGTTCCTGCGGTTCACGACACTGAACCGAAGGCGAGGTGTGCCCTAATGGCCAAGGTGCGCAAGCGCCGCAGCGTGAACCGTCATGTTAGCTGATGGGGCCCGTTCTTGTTCTCACCATCAAAATCTATTTGACTTCTTCTGTAAGATCGATGAACTCTAAACGGAACTGAAATCCTTCGAAAGTCATTAACATACGGCCAAAGTCGTCCAACGAGAAACTTTTCCCATCTATTAATATCAACGGACCATCTAATTCATGATCATAGCCAATTCGACCTCTAACTATATCAGACAGAGAGAATGACTTGTCCCAATCGTTTTTCTCAAGATGCTTTTGTTTGAGAGCTTTGCGAATTCTTTGTAGAAGCTGAGAATAGAGGACTCTAGGATCACAGTCAAAATCACCTAGAATACTAAATTTGTATCCGCCCTTATCAACCTTTAAACGCTCGTAGGCTTCGATTGACCTTCCGGTCGGAACCAACTCAGTTTCGAAATAGAAGGTATGTTTCTTGCCATATGAATCCTTAATTTGAACCGGTTCAAACGATACATGTTCAAAATCAATGCCTAGGAATTTCGAAACAACTCGATTATGGCAATCCGTACAGTATGTTCCACTCAGTACCGGATCAGATAATATAACTGTTTGTCCAGCAATCTCTTTTCCGCAACGATTACATATACGCATCGTAAAATCCCTTTCATACACAGACTTTTACACCACTTTTACCTAATGCTTAAGATGCCACATGCAAGGCCCTTTCAGCTAACGTCCCGCGAATTACCGAAGTCTGGTTATTACTTGCATATCCTCTCAGATTTTGGGGATTCGCTGTTAGACGATGTTAGACCCCGCCCCAATTATCGCATAATAAAACAATCAGGTTCCAATGATCTAAGATGTTTTCGGAGCGATCGTGCAAACCCATCTAATCCTGGAAACAAGCTAGTAGCATTTATATTCATTTTATCTAATTCGTTAATTATCTTCGCATGAAGATTTCGAGTGATAATGATTTTAACAATATCCAAATTATTTTTATCAAGGATAGTCACTTTTCTATCGTAGGATTTTGGTTTAACACTACTAAAATCGATTAAAGATGATTCAAAAGTTTCGGCAAGATTTTTTTCAAAAGAAGCAGTTATATCACAAGGGAATAAGAATAGTCCTTGTTGAGCTGCCAATCTCTCATTCATCCTATCTGGTTCGAGACTTAGAACGAATTTGATGTTTTCCTCATTATTAAGGCAATTGTTCGCAAATTCAACATACCGAAGGTTAATATGATGAATCGTCTCTTTATCTGACATTTCACCAACATTCTTTTGGGCATTTTTATTCATTTTCCAAGCATTTACTGCCCACAATGCGGAATTAGTTTGAGCCATTTCCCGAAATGAGTCGAATAATTATATATCGACAAATAATACTGAATTGTGAAATGTCTAAGACCGATTTCGGTTTCCTTTGCAAAAAAACTGGAATATGCGTTGGGTGTTGATGCGAGCTTCAGGATTAATTTGAGACAAACTATGACAGGGAAATGGCCGATTTTGAATTAGAGGCCTTGCGTTTGAAAATGTTGATATTACCCAGTCAAAACTAAAAGAAATTTTTGCTGAATGCGGGATTAAGTTTGCTTTTGTCAAGCATTTTACCGGAACACCAGTTCAAGGTGTTATCAAAAGACACCCTGATGGAACCCTTAGCTTAATAATGACTGTAAGGCGCAAGTTTACTGATGTCTTTTGGTTTACTCTTTTTCACGAGATACTGGACTTCTTTCCAGTATCAAACGGTTTTTCCCGTTTGGCATTGAAGTAAAAGGTATTAACAATGTGCATGACATCGTCAGGATTTATTTTCTCAATAACTTTGTTAATTTTACCATTAATGTTTTCCCTTACCCAATCGCTAATTAGCTCAGCAGAAGCTTTATCATTAAAATCGCGGTGCTGTCCGCCTGAACGCGGGCTGGTTTAAGCTCTGTGCCGGTGGTCTGTATGTCGGTTCTTTCGGTACCGGTTTTGCCGCTTGAGGTACCGAGCTGTAAGTGCTCCCCCGCAGGGTGTTTCTGGGGCTGGCTTTTGCCCGCATAAATCTTGATATCAACGGAATTCTCATTTCATTCCTCCTCTTATGTCAGATTCGTTCCAGTCAGTAAACTAGCAGCTGGGAATAAAGTACATCAGGTAGATCAGGAATTGGTATACTTAGCTCAAAAGGAGTTGAATTTTTAATCTAAAGGGTTAAAGGGGGTTTTACAATGATTAACAATTGTTTAATGAAGTCGGGTCATTTCCCTCTGAGCCAGTCGAATTCTATAAATAACGAGTTTATTCTTGAGTCCTATTTCATGGCCACTGGATTTTTGGATCGCTTAACGACAGCCATCCAAATTGCTGAAGAATTAAAGTATGATTCATCTGAAATCATTGAGGCAATTTGTAAGGTCGCTGATAAGTTTAGAATCTATCCCCCGGCGAAAAACCGAGCCGCTTGGTTTGAAGTCGTATTTCGGGAAAAGCTACTTGAGGCTAGGGCTGATATTTTGGCGCATAGGTACAGGAAACAATATTTTAAATAAGTTTCTCTTGTCACGATTTGAAAATCATTGGTCAATTATGATTGACAGACGGACAGACTGACTTTTAGCCGGGTTTTACCTATTATAGATTATAGGACCCGGCTGATTTTATCAGATGAGGATTTAAGCTAGCATAATTTGCAAAGTTACTACGAACCTACTGCTATTAAATGATAATTCAGCCTGTTATGACTTCGATATAGACCAAAATTATTTGAGAATCTTGGCCCGATTAATTTGATAATCGACAGTTAATAAACAGGTGCATTGACAAAAGCGAACCCCAGTACAACTAATTTGCATCGTGCTGGGGTTTCAGTGTCTAATATTTAATGTTTTGTGTTACGACAGTACTCAGGTAGCTTCGGCGACTAAGGCATCAAATCCTCGAAAGCAAACTGGACCATTAACTCCGATCCTATTAACCATGGCTGCTATTCGTCTAGCAATTGATCGGTGCAAAGCCGCTATGGTTGACGCTTTATCCACACCTTGGGCCAGGAGGCCAATTACTTCAGATTCAGCAAACACTGTACACATACTATTGATTACTACCGGATTTTGCTCTTCATCTCTTCCCAGTTCCCCAAGTTCACTTACATCCAGACCAAGCGTAGCTGCCATCACCTGTAAAAATCGCCCGGTACCCGCAGCGCATTTATCATTCATGATAAAATTTTGTACTTTTCCCTTTTGGTCAATTTTGATAACCTTACTATCTTGACCACCAATGTCAATAACCAGGTGAGCCTGGGGCAGCAAAAAAGAGGCTCCTCGTCCGTGGCAAGTTATTTCTGTCACTACTTTATTAACAAAGGGAAGAGAGATTCGGCCGTAACCGGTCCCAACGATATAACCAACCTGATCCGGTGTATACCCTTCCCGCTCAAGAATCTCATAGTAGCTTTCCTTTCCTACCTCACGGGGACTCCAACCCGTTGGTCTGATCAGGTAACTCATTTTATCATTCGCCAAAACAACCACCTTAGTAGAAATGGAACCTACGTCTATCCCGACCGCAAGCACATTCTCATCTCCTATAAGAGTTACTACTACAGCACCATAGATTTTTTCCTTTTAACCCTAATCGTTT
>JAAYQE010000210.1 GCA_012519455.1 Syntrophomonadaceae bacterium | reverse complement strand
TTTAGTCCTTCTTAATAACCTTAAAACATCGGTAGCTTTTCTTCCACTAGTCAGTGAACCCCGGATTCTCTTTCAGGTTTTTGGGGGAATGTTGGGAACCGGCTTACTGTTAGGGACTATCGGTACGGTATTGTCTATTTATCGATTTCTACATGTTTAGGAGGGATTTTAGGGTGTTGGGATTACATAAGGGGAGATGGCGTTGGGGTTTAGTCTTTATTTTGAGTCTGATTCTAGTTCTTACTTCGTGGCGTCCGGCTTTTTCTCCTGTAGCCGTTGGTTCTGAACTGGAAGAACGCAAGCGAGAATTGGAGCAGATTTGTAAAGAGATTGAACAGAAATCAAATCAGCTGGACCAAGTGCGTCGGGAACAGAAAAGTGTAACTAATGAGCTTAATGTAATAGAAGCAGATATTGATAAAATCGAGACGGAAATTCAGTATTTGAATAAGCAAGCACAGGTGCTGAATAGTCAAATAAATACCACGCGCAAGGAATTAGAACAGGCCCAAATGGAATTACAAGAACAAACGGAGATTTTAGGGCATCGGTTAAAGAGTATTTACCAGATGGGCGAGGTCAATTACTTGGAGGTACTACTGGATTCAACTAGTTTTAGTGATTTTCTTACGCGTTTTGATCTTTTACAAAAAATAACTGAACAAGATATGGCCCTAATTCAGGGGATCGAAAAACGGCGTCAATACATAGCTGCTCGGGAAATTGAACTGGAAACTGCTCTATTGCAGGTAAAGTCGGTCCAGGAAGAAAATCGGGAAAAACAAGACTATCTGCAGGAACGGAGTGAGGAAAAAGGCAAAGTTCTGGCCTCCATAAAACAAGAGCGAGCCAAGTATGAGCGGGCTCTGGATGAGTTAGAAAATACTTCGCGACGTCTGGAAAAAACCATCCGGGATATGCAAATCAAGTCTCCTAGCCAGCCCGCAGCCAGTGGAGGCATGATTTATCCGGTGAACGCGCGGATTTCTTCTGAGTTTGGCATGCGGCCCCATCCAATTCTTAAAACGAGGCGGATGCATAATGGCGTGGATTTTGCGGCTTCTAAAGGAACTAGCGTTAAAGCAGCCCAATCCGGCACGGTAATTTATGCCGGCTGGCAGGGCGGTTATGGACAGACCGTAATTATCAATCACGGAGGGGGTATTTCAACCTTATACGCTCATTTATCCCGCATTTCCGTCCGTAATGGACAGGAAGTAGCCCGGGGAGCAGAAGTAGGTAAGGTAGGAAGTACCGGTTTAAGCACCGGTCCGCACTTACATTTTGAAGTTCGCGTTAATGGCTCTCCCACTAATCCCCGTAATTATTTAAAATAACCGGTAGTTCCCGGTTAAGGGTAATGTCTTGCTCCCAGGCTAATATTGGTATAACATTGGTCATATAATGAATTAGGAAAATAACCTTAAGGAATAGCGGTGGGAGGCTAAAAGTTTTAATGAGCAGTCGAAAACACGGGCGACAGACCATTGCCTTAATTTTAGTATTGAGTCTGTCTTTAAACCTACTTTTGGGAATTTGGGTGGTCACCAATTATGCAGAGGTTAATCGTCTAATTAAGGTCGTTTCTTTAATTAAAACCAGATCTTTGGAACCGGCCACCTCGGCACAGATGCTAGAAGGCGTAATTCGCGGCGTAGTGGCCTCCCTTAATGACCCCTATTCCACATATTTAGGGGTCCGTGAGTATGAAGATTTGATGATTCATATTCAGGGTAGTTTTGGGGGGCTGGGTGTGTTGGTTGGCATCAGGGATAACCGATTAACCGTAGGTGCGCCTCCCTTTAAAGATACTCCTGCCGAAAGGGCCGGCTTACGGTCCGGGGATATTATTGTGCAGATTGATGAACGTAAAACGGATGGTATGGATATCGATACGGCCATTGCGCTGATGCGGGGGGAACCGGGAACTAAAGTACGCTTGAGTATTGAGCGGGCGGGACAGGAAGAACTACTAGAAGTTACTCTTACCCGTGAAATTATTAATCTCCCCAGTGTACAAAGCCGAATTCTGGAAGAAGACCCTCGGATTGGCTATGTGCGACTAATCAATTTTAGTGCCAGTACCGCAGAGGATCTTAATGACTCCTTAGAAGAGTTACAACATCAGAAAATCAAAGGGGTAGTGTTGGATCTTCGCAACAATGGGGGAGGAGACTTTGAAATTTGTCTGGAAGTTGCTCGACGTTTTGTGCCGCAAGGTCCGGTAGTACGGGTAATTGGTCGGAATAACCAGGAGGAAATATTCGAGGCAGAGGGAGGCTTTTTAGGTCTTCCCTTAGTGGTACTGGTTAACGATTTAACGGCTAGTGCATCGGAAATTGTGGCCGGGGCGATCAAAGATCGGGCTACCGGAACCCTGGTAGGAACCCGAACTTTTGGTAAAGGCCGCGTACAGGCTGTATTTCCTTTAACGGCAGGAACCGGGGTCAAACTAACTACGCATAAGTACTTGACCCCCGGGGGGCATGATATTGATCAAAAGGGAATTGCACCGGATATCGAAGTAAAAATGTCCCCGGACAGCCCCAAGGATCTCCAGCTGCAGAAGGCCATTGAAGTTTTAAAGTTCCAGATATGAACTACGATAAAGATATAAGTATGAACTGGTATAAGAAGGATAAAGCATAATCAATACCCGGGATCAGAAGCATGATCTATGGGGGTGAAAGGGTTGGAGACCCTGGTAAGGGTTGCGTGGCAAATTGTGCAGCTTAGTGGTTACGTTCTTTTATCGCCGATTTTTTGGGTTCTAGTGCTGATAATCGGTTATCAGTACGCGCGCATGGGGAGAATCAAGACGTATCTTTTTGGGGTCAGGGACAGCTCGGTTTTACGGGTAACCCTGATTTCCATTTTGTTAGGAATCGCCGGGGGATTACTGGGCAGTGTTCTAATGGTCTTATTTGGCGTTACCCTTCCACAAGAAGGAATTTATTATATTTTGATCTTAGCCGTAGTTTTAATGCTGGTGCATCCGCGTTTTTTATGTTTTGCTTATGCGGGTGGGTTGTTAAGTATTATTTCTTTGACCCTGGGGGTTCCCCGTTTTAATGTACCCCACTTAATGGCCTTGGTGGCGATTTTACACCTAATAGAAAGTATACTAATTTGGTGCAGCGGTCATCTGGACGCTCTGCCGATATACACCCGTAATACTCGAGATCAGGAAGTAGGCGGATTTAATTTACAAAAATTTTGGCCCGTTCCGTTGATTGTCTTAACCATAACCACCGGGATTACCCCTCAAGAGGGCCTGGCCATGCCGGAGTGGTGGCCTTTATTAAACCCCGGCGAAATTGATCCGGTAAATTCGATTTTTACCTTGGTACCGGCGGTAGTTGGACTAGGTTACGGGGAACTAGCTCTAACGGTTTCGCCCCGGCAACGTAGTGAACGTTCGGCTCAGATTTTAGCCCTGTATAGTTTTTTTCTTTTAAGCCTAGCCGTAGCGGCGTCCTATTATCCGGTATTAAGTTGGGCCGCAGCCTTATTTGCGCCCCTGGGCCATGAATTCGTGGTGTATCGATCGCAACGGGAAGAGATGGAGGGGGCTCCGCGTTATCTAAGGACTTTAAAAGGAGTTATGCTGTTAGATGTAATTCGGCCTTCGCCGGCTTACGCGGCTGGTTTACGGGGAGGCGACGTAATTTTTGCCTTGGGGGACCGGCCTATCCGTTCCCGCTTAGATTTGGTGCAAGCCCTGTATTCGGTCCCGGATCCGTTTCGGGTGGGTTACTGGCGCACACATGTCCTTAACCGGGAAGAAGTAAGCGAAAAGCAGTGCTGGACTACGCTGTACCGTTCAGAGGTGGAATCCCTGGGACTGATCTTGGTTCCCGGGTATGGAGGCGAAAAATACCTGGAATTTCAAACGGCTGGCCATTTTAGTCGTTGGATAGCCCGTTGGAAGGCGAGGTGGCAGCGTTAACTTTAAGATACGGGTCACTGGTGAATAGATGGCGGTAAATATTAGCTGCCTAATCCTCCTAAATAGATCTAACATATAGCCCTTGAATTCGACTCGGTGTATACTCTAACAGGGGGTGAAGAGGATAACTCGTTTTAATTGGCCTATGGCCTTAACCTTATCTCGTTTCTTCTTAATTCCAATTTTTGGTTGGTTATTTAGCCTTAATTATATTTATTGGGCCGTAGTCGTAGTTATCATCGCTGGTTTAACGGACTTGCTAGACGGCTACCTAGCCCGACGCTTAAACATGACTTCAGATTGGGGTAAATTATTAGATCCGCTAGCCGATAAGCTCTTGTTATTAACGGTACTGTTTTATCTGGGGACTTATAAATATATTTCGCTAAATATCTTTTATCTGGTTCTGATCAAGGAATCAGCCATGATTATCGGGGCTGGTATTTTGTGCTTACAAGGTAAGTTTATTAGCGCTGATTGGTTGGGGAAGGTAACTACGCTGGCCTTCTTTTCGGCGATGCTTTTAATTCCCTTTGATATTAAAGCCGGATACCTGGGTTTATACGTTGCGGTCGGGTTAATGCTTTTGGCTTTTGCCCGCTATTTGCTTAAGTTTTTACGTAGTATTTTGACCCTGGGGCAAGGGAAAAATATAACCCCGTCCGGAGGCGGGGTTAGCTACTAAATTAATTTTGCGCTTAGATTTTAAATTGCGTAACCGTATTTTGCAGGTCTTCGGCCAGATGGGCAATTTCTTGCGCATTAGAGGCAATCAACTGGGCTGAGGCAGTTTGCTCTTCGGTAATAGCTGATACTTCTTCGGCTGAGGCAGCAGATTGCTGGGTGATAGCCGAAATACTTTCAATCGCTTGCAAAACTTGCTGGACATATCGGGCCATGTTCTCCATGGCCTCATAGGACTCTGTAATATCGCTATCGACTTGGCCTACCCCTTTTTCAATATTACCAAAAAGATCTTCCGTGACTTTAACGGCCCCCACCTGATCTGTGATTGCGGTCAGGGCGCTAGCTACTTCATCAACTGCGGTCTGGGTTCCTTTTTGTATATCTTGGATAATATCTGCGATCTGGTTCGCGGCCTGGGCTGAACCTTCGGCTAGTTTTCTTACTTCGTCGGCTACAACGGCAAAGCCCCGTCCCTGTTCTCCGGCGCGGGCCGCTTCAATAGCTGCATTTAAGGCCAAAAGATTCGTCTGCCCGGCGATATTACTGATCACTTCGACAATTTGTCCGATTTCTTGCGAACGCGTATCTAGATCTCGGATGGCGACTTCTACTTGTTCGGAAGATTGTACGCTGTAGTTCATTTTTTCGGTCAGCTCGGCAATGGCCTTCATTCCCCTTTCTACCACCTCTTGAAAGTCATGGGAAACATTAGCCACCTTTTGGGACGCCTTCATTACTTGGTCCAGGGCTAAACTCATATCGTTAACCGTTTGAGCCGTGGACTGAGCTGCTTCAGCTTCATTCGCTGTACCGCGGGCCAGTTCGCCCATACTGGTAGCTACTTGTTCTGTAGCTTGACCGCTTTGAGCTGCTGCGGTGGCTAAATCTTGGGTAGATTGAGTCACCATCTGCGTGGCATTGCCAATTTGTTGCACGAGATTACGTAGGCTCTCGATCATTTGGTTAAAGTGTGCAGCCAATTGTCCGATTTCGTCTTGATTATCCATTTGAATCGTCTGGGTGAGATCACCTTCTGCAACTTTTTTAGAAATGTTACCTAGGTTAACCAGAGGTTGAACCAGGAGACGGGATAAGAAGAAGGTAACTAAACCTACCAGCAGTAAGCAGACTATCCCTAAAAGCAGGGACTTCATTAGCAGTACCTGGGCCGTAGCTTTAATCTCCGCCATGGGTACATTCACCGCTAGGGACCAACCGGTCAACGGGACCGGAGCGTAAGAAACCAGTTTTTCTACTCCATCCAGGGTATAGGTACCTTGGCCGGTTTCGCCAGCCGTTTGTTTTTGGAGAATATCGCGCAGGTCCGCTCCAGTATCTGCTTCCGCTAAAAAGTTTTTCTTCATTACCCACTCTTTATTCGCATGTGCCAGCAGGAGGCCGTCTTTTTGAATTAAATAAGCAGTCCCGGTATCTAAGACTTTGATTTGATTCACCATTTCATAAAGGGTATCGACTAGAACGGCCCCGGCCATTATCCCCACGATTTTATTGTTGGCGTCTTTAATCGGGACACAGACCGCTACCATGGGACTATTGGTGGCCCGGGAGATAACCGGGTCCGCCAGAACGGTTTTTCCCTGGATAACTTCTTTAAAGTAATCCCGATCGCCGATAAAGTTAGTACCCCCGGTACTTAAGTGTACATCACCTTGTAGATCCGATACGTATAATAATTCATAATATTGCTTTAGCCTTTCATGTTGGGCTTGAAGCAGAGGCCCCTGTTGGTTCCAATCCATACTCTTAATTTGAGGAACTTCAGCTAAAGTGGCAATTTCGGCCAGTCGTATACTTAACCAATTGTTAATATTATCGGCCTGAAATTGAGAGATCTTAGACGTTTCAATTTCGGTTTGGGTTTGTAAAAGATCCGCAGCGGTACGGTAAGAAAGGGTTAATACGGCAGCCATGGAGATCAAAAACAAACCTAATACGACTAAAAGGATTTTAACGCGAAAACTGATCCGGTTTAAATTTAGCATAGATCAACCCCCCCTTATAAATGCATAATAAATAGAAAGATGAGCGTTAGATTTAATTAAAATTAATTAAATCACCACCTTGAAACCAACTTGCGACTATTGACCCATTAATATCGACAAAACTTAATTGTCTAAACAATTTTAAATATAAAAAATACGTCGATAATTATCTTCGACACGAGATTAATTAATCCTGCTAATATAAGCAAATTATACCAATTATCTTAATTAGTAAAGCAATTAATAAGTGGTTCTTTTTTTCTCGACAGAAACCGAACTCTTGATGCTGGAAGGAGTCTGGTTTATGATGGAAGGGTAAGATGATGCAAGGGGGAAATGTTGTGGAATTAACTCCAAACGGGATGGCGATTTTTAATGACCGGTATGCGATGCGTAATGAGCAACGAGAAATTACGGAAACCCCTTCTGAAGCCGTAAGTCGCATTAGCCATTGTGCGGCTTTGGCCGAGAAATCGGAGGAAAGGGAAGAATGGGCCGGAAAATTTGTCGAAATCATTGATAAACGAGACTTTGTTCCGTCCACTCCTATTTGGGCGAATATGGGTAAGCCAGACCGGGCATGGCAGCCCGGAGCCTGTTTTGTCCTGGATGTGGAGGACAGTCTAGATTCCATGTATCAGACTTTGAAAGATTCGGCTCTGGTCTGTAAGTCTGGGGGCGGATTAGGCTACAATTTTTCTAAGATTCGCCCTAAAGGGGATCTAGTCCACTCTACCAAAGGACAGGCCAGCGGGGTGGTTGAACTGATTCATCTTTATGACGCTAGCGCTGGGATGATTAAACAGGGCGGGGTTCGGCGCGGTGCTTTTATGGGAATCTTGAACTGTGATCACCCTGAAATCCGGGACTTTATCCGGGTTAAGCGTGCGGGGGGAGTCGAAAATTTCAACTTGTCGGTCGGAGTAACCGACGCGTTTATGCAGGCGGTTAAGAATGACGATTCCTGGGAGTTACGGTTTAATGGAGAGACTCGGGAAACCTTGCCGGCCCAACAACTATGGAATGAAATTATGGAAGCAGCTTGGGCCTGTGGCGATCCTGGAGTAATCTTTTTGGACCGGCTGACCGAGAGTAATCCGGTGCCGGTTAACCAGATAAACGCAACCAACCCTTGTGTAACAGCGGACACCTGGGTTTTAACCGCCCAAGGTCCAAGACAAGTTAAAGACCTGATAAACGGTCGTTTTGCCGCTATTATTGACGGAAAAGCCTACCTAACCGGTGAGGAAGGTTTTTTTAAAACCGATACCAAGTCGGTGATCCGGCTCCGTACTCAAGAGGGGTATACCTTGCGCCTGACTGCGGATCACCAAATTCTGCGCGCAGCCAATAAAACTCGTTGCCGGATTGAGCGAGAATGGGTGCCAGTGGGCCAACTTCAACCCGGGGATCAAATACTGCTGCACAACCACCGGGCTTTAGATAATTGGCCCGGTGGCCTCAGCAAAGGAGAAGGCTACCAGTTAGGCTTATGGGTGGGCCATGGGACCTTAAAGCAGGAAACAGCGGTTCTTAGGGTTTGGTCCCAAGAAAAAGTAGCTAATGATCAAGGC
>JAAYQE010000209.1 GCA_012519455.1 Syntrophomonadaceae bacterium | reverse complement strand
CCGTTAATATCGAAGAGCTGTTCTAGCTCCTTTTTTCTTGCTTCGCTTTGTTGTCCTCTTACGAGGTCCTCACTTGCGTTCAGGTTTTTCGCAACTGTTCAGTTTTCAAGGATCAAGGTCTCTTCCTAATTACGAGTTTTTAGGTTATCATTTCCTAAATTAGCACTCGCGACAGTTGCTATTTTAGCATAGGACATAATTATATGTCAACTAATTTTTAAAATATTTGTCGATAAACTTGATCAAAAAATATAACCTAAAATACCGCCCTGAAACCTAAATTGAAGGTAGTAAGATGTTGACATTATATTCAACCAATGTTAAATTATAATAAGTACAGATTGTTGAATAATCTGTACTTTCCTTACCGAAAATAAACTGGAGGTGATTAATAAGCCTGATGGAACCAATTGAAAAAATATTTAAACCTAAATCCTACAATCTCCAGGGGTACCAAGGGTTATCAGAATACCAACTAACTGAGCATTATACGCTTTACCTGGGCTATGTAAACAAATATAATGAAATTCTTACACGACTCAAAAATACGGACTTTGCTGCTGCTAACCAGACGTATAGTGACTTGAGAGCCTTAAAGATAGGTGAAAATTTTGCACTTAATGGGATTAAATTACACGAAGCTTATTTTGAAAACCTATGTCCACAGCAGTTCGTTTCCGGAAAAATACTTGAGATGACAACTAATACTTTTGGTTCATATGAAAATTTTAAGTATCAATTTAGCCAGTGTGGAATTGCGGCCCGTGGATGGACTATTCTCAGTTATGATCTGGAACAAAGGAAGCTGCTTATAAACTGTCTGGATGCCCACGATCAAGGTTATTTGGTGAATAGTTACCCACTTCTAGTCATGGATGTTTACGAGCATGCTTACTTGATTGATTATGGTGTTAAACGGGCAATATATATTGAAGCTTTTTTCCAAAACATTGCCTGGAACATAGTAAATTTAAGATTAGAACAAGCCTTAGCAATAAATAAATAATTGAGGCGATGGATGATTTAAAATAAATATAATAGAAAGAAGGGTTGTTAAATGAATCTAAAAGGAAGTAAAACAGAAAAAAACCTTATGGAATCTTTCGCGGGCGAATCTCAAGCACGGAATAAGTACACCTACTTTGCCAGTGAAGCCAAAAAAGAAGGTTATGAACAAATTGCCGCCATCTTCCTGGAAACAGCGGATAACGAAAAAGAACACGCTAAAAGAGCTCTTAGATATCTAGAGGGAATAGGCAATACCGTTGAAAACCTTAAAGCTGCAGCTACCGGAGAAAACTATGAATGGACCGATATGTACAAACGCTTTGCGGCAGAAGCCCGAGAAGAAGGGTTTGAAGAAATTGCTCAATTCTTCGAAGCTACAGGTCAAGTCGAAGCGGAACACGAAAAAAGATTTTTGGCCTTACTGAAAAACATTGAAGAGGGTAAGGTCTTTAAAAAGGACCAACCCGTACGATGGCGCTGCCGTAACTGCGGCTATATCCATGAAGGAAAAGAAGCGCCGGAGGTTTGCCCGGCTTGCGTACATCCCCGTTCTTTTTATGAAGTAGCTGCCGAGAATTATTAAGCCGAATCAATTAAATCCGGTTATGTAGCCCTAGCCTGGGGTCTTAAAATAATGCGCGGTACTGGTTCAAACTTTGAACCAAACCGTACTGTAACGCGGGCACATGCAACTGCCGCCCTAGTCCGAACTCTAAAAGCTAAACTATAACGACAAAAACAAAAATTTAAATGAGGAAATTGCAATTATCGGCAATTTCCTCATTTAAAAAGATAAATTAAAGGTTTTACGGATTTAATCTATTCCACCCACCGCACCTTAACCGTTAAATCTGGATCCTTACGCGGAGGAGGCTTAGCTATCATATCCGCATACCCTACTGGAGTCAAAGCTACAATCTCCTTTTCTGGAGAAAGATCCAAAATGCGGCGTATTGCCTCCTCATCCTGAAGTGGACCAGTCATCCAACAAGTTCCTAGTCCTTCGGCACAAGCGGCTAACAATAAATTTTGAAAGGCAGCACTAACGCTTTCTAAATGCATCTTTCGATCCACCGGATTATCGGTAGCTTCCGTTAAAGCCACAATTACCACCGGAGCACCGCCGTAGTCCCGGGCAAACTCTATTAACATTTGCCGCCGCTTTTCCTCCCAGCCCCGGCTTAACAATTCAGCGGCTTT
>JAAYQE010000208.1 GCA_012519455.1 Syntrophomonadaceae bacterium | reverse complement strand
GCTTCGAAATGTCATTGATAAATTGTGCAATCCGGTCTATTCTATGTATTAAGTCCCTTTCGAGACGCATACCTTCACTTTCCCGCATACCGATGAGACTTTGCATTGCCTCATCCAGGGCGGTCTCCAGGCCACCCCAAAATTCCACCAGATCTACTTCTTCCTCTTGTAAAACCAGCACGCCTGGTAGCCGTGATAGCTGTTCAGCGCTTATTTCTGCTGATATTTGTAGAAAATTACCCAATTCTCTCAAAGAATTATAATAAGCTAAGCCTAGTTCCTTGTCAACCTTTACCAGAGTTTCTTGGCCCTCCTCCTGGACCACATTTACCAAAACTTCAAGGCGTCCCCGGGCGACCCGAGATTGAATCGCCCGGCGTATTTTCTCCTCCAAAGCAGAGTAGGTTCGAGGCATTCGGATTACAACCTCACAATAACGGTGATTAACGGAACGAATTTCCACGGTTATCCGTTTGCCCGGAAGCAGAACCTCTCCCCGACCAAAACCGGTCATGCTTTTTAACAAACCATTTCCCCCTTATAATCTAACGTGAATATCTTAATTATACAGTTTAACTCTATTATTCTACCTAAAGATACAAATTCCTCCCTGTTTTTTTACTTAAGATGTTTTAACCTTCCAAAATAGTATTTTCTGCCCGAATAACCGTATAAAAATATGTTTAAATAAAATTAGTAGGGTCCGGGCTCCGGCTACTAAAAATATTAATATCCATTGTTCGGCCATCGGTGGAACGGTACGAAAAACAGAAGCTAAGGGTGGAGAATAGATGACACTCAATTGCATCAGCGTCGAGGCCATTACTGCCAGAATTAAATATGGATTGCCCAGTAAACCAATTTCAAAAATCGAACGTCGTTCTGATCTACACTGGAATACATAAAATAATTGAAAAAAAACTAAAGTACAAAAAGATGCCGTCTGCGCCTGTTTTAATGCTAACGGGGAACCGTCACCCCAGTAAAAAAGACTGACCATAAAAACGAGTAGGGTACCCAAACTGATTTCTAAACCCCGCGTAAGAATGTCTCGTCCCAATCCCCGGGCAAAAACGTTTTCCTGTGGATCACGCGGAGGACGCTGCATAAGGTCTTGATCTCCTTTTTCCACCCCTAAAGCCAGGGCTGGAAAACCATCCGTAACCAGGTTGATCCACAAGATCTGGATGGGTAATAAGGGTAAAGGAAGTCCCATCAAAGGAGCTAAAAACATAGTTAAGACTTCTCCCGTATTACACCCCAAAAGATAGCGAATAAATTTGCGAATATTATCATAAATCCCCCGTCCTTCTTCTATGGCGGAAACGATGGTCGCAAAATTATCATCAATCAAAACCATCGCTGAAGCTTCTTTGGTCACATCGGTACCGGTCTGGCCCATGGCAATACCGATGTCCGCTTCTTTAATGGCCGGGGCATCATTAACTCCATCACCCGTCATCGCTACAATCTGACCGTTCTGTTTTAAGGCCCTTACGATTCTTACCTTATGTACCGGGGCTACCCGGGCAAAGACGGAAATCTTTTCGATCTGCTTCAATAGTTCCCGGTCGGATAAAGCATCTAATACCGGACCGGTTAATACCTGTTCCTCATCCTGGGCGATTTCCATTTCCCGGGCAATGGCCAATGCGGTAGCCGGGTGATCTCCGGTAATCATAATTGAACGAATACCGGCTTGACGAGCTTCCTGTACCGCCCGTATCGCCGCCGGACGAGGTGGATCAATCATCCCCACCAGACCTACGAAAATTAAGTCATCTTCAATGTGAAGTGAACGAGAATTTGGGTTTTGGTTTTTATAAAAACTCTCTTCTTTTAAGGGACGGTAAGCTAACGCTAATACGCGTAGCGCCTCTTGGGCCAACAGGCTATTTATTTTCAGAATCTGCCGCCGTTCCGAATCTCCTAAAGGACGTATCTGGCCTTGATACCAAACCTGATTACATTTATCCAACATGACATCCGGGGCTCCTTTGACGTAAGCAGTTAACTGCCCATGCTTCCCCCGATAGACAACACTCATTCGCTTACGCTCTGACTCAAACGGGTTCTCGGTTACTCGCTGTTCTATTTTTTCTAACTCCGGTCGCCAGCGTTCGCCTTTAGCCGCTAAGGCGACAAGGGCCCCCTCTGTAGGGTCTCCAATGATCGTCCAACCTTCCTTAAAGCCAGGTTTAAAAAATTTTTTGGAAAACGTTCCGATGCGGCCTTCGTTGTCGGTTCGAACTAGTTGTGCGTTATTACATAACGTAGCAATCTTCAATAATTGCCCCAGAGAAGATTCATGCCCCGGACTCAGAGGTTGACTATTATGCTGAAAATTTCCGAAAGGGGCATACCCTTCACCGGTCACCTCAATTATTTTTTGATCAAGAAACACCTTTCGGACCGTCATTTCGTTCTTGGTCAAGGTACCGGTTTTATCGGAACAAATAACGGTTGCGCAACCTAAGGTTTCTACTGCAGGCAACTTACGTACAATCGCTCGCCGCCGAATCATGCGCTGTACGCCTACGGCCAAAACTACCGTAACTATCGCCGGTAAACCTTCCGGAATCGCGGCTACGGCTAAGGTTACCCCGACCATAAACATATGGTACAAGGGTTCCCCGCGTAAAAACCCAACCATCGTAACTACCGCACAAATTAATAAACATCCTATCACTAAAATTTTTCCCATTTGTTCTAATCTTTTTTGTAAAGGAGTTGGTTCTTCTTCTACTTCCTGAATCATATCTGCTACCTGACCTAATTCCGTTTGCATACCGGTAGCCACCACTAAACCCTGGCCTTTTCCTCGGGTTACTGAGGTCCCAACAAAGGTCATATTCCGCTGATCACCTAGGGCAATACGAGCCGCAGGCAAGGTCCCTGCTACCTTGCTGACCGGTGCTGATTCTCCAGTCAGCGCGGCCTCTTCCACCTCTAAATTAATAGCCTCGATCAAACGCAAATCGGCGGGTATCCGTGT
>JAAYQE010000252.1 GCA_012519455.1 Syntrophomonadaceae bacterium | reverse complement strand
GCGAGGACGGGTTCCGAGGTTTCGGAATGCGCATCTTCTGCCGGTTCAGATGAAGCGGAACCCCCTGCGGATTGCTCCTCGGTTGTCGTGGAGACCGGTTCATCAGGCCCACTGTTCGAAGCGGAAGACTCCCCATCATTGTCAGAGCGTTCAGCGATAGATGGAGCCGCTTTTTCGTCAACTAGCCTCTCTGGTGCTGGAGGCGTCATGGCCAGGCCGACAATGAACAGGACAAGGCACACAGCCATTCCGATGGCACCGGGTTTCTTGGATTTCTTTCTCACCAATGAAATTAAAAAGACAACCAAGCAGACCGCAAAGCCCACCATTCCGGTTAAGACAAGAAACATAAACAATAACCTCAACCTCCCTCAATCATTTATGAGTGGTTGTTATAATGCTGTTTATCATTCGCTGCTGTCTTCTGCACCGCTGCGGCCTTTGTTTTCAGGATAGCTGTTTTTTGATATTGTGACTAAACCTTTCAACGCATGCAGCGCATCTATAAGAGTTTTTGCTATTACCTATATAAGAACCACCCTCAATTTAATATTCCACCCTCTCGCCGCTCGGCATGACAAAGGCTCCTACATATTCACAGCCTGACGCCTGCGCGATTTGCTTTAGTTCATCAACCGTGAAGCTTTCGCGCTTCATTTTCTGGCTGAAGGCCTGTGGACTTTTCCCGGATAAACGGGCAAGTTCAGAAACACTGATATTCAGCTTTACGCAAAGGATTTTAAGCTGTTCAGATACTGACATACATACCATCACTCCTTTCGACTTTCTCATTATAAACGAATTTATTTATATAATCAACTTAGATATTTCTCTTTTATCGAGAAACGTTAAAAAATGAGTTGACCACATAGACATTTATATTTATATTATAAACAAGAACATAATGCTATAGTACAAAGCAAATATGAGGAGGCGACGGGGTATGAGAATCGTTAAAGAGGATTTGACCGGATGTATTAACAGGATGGCCACAGGAGCACCGGCGGTCAGATACTGGATAATCGAGGAACCAATCAACGAAAGCGGCATTTGCAAAGAATTCAAGACGGAGGCAGAGGCACAAGAATTTATGCGAGAGCGCGGGAGGGATAAACAATGCTAAAACCCAAAGAACCTGGCCAACGGCCAAGAGCAGCACGAGGCATTCAAAAGCAGCGCAACCCGGAAGAAGGCAGTACAGTACGACTACAGGCACACCGACGGAGAGCTGTTCTCATGCATAAAGCCCACGCTGGAAGCCTGCAGACAGGCAAAAGAAAACTGGATCAAGAAGACGACCCAACCACACATATAGTAACCGGCGCCACGGCGCCATGCCCGCTATAGCCTGCCGCCTCCACGCGGCGCGGGTGGATAACCAACCAGGAGCAGGCAAAAGTAGAATGGACTATAAATACAACCCGACCACACAAATTAAATATGAGGAGGCGATAAGCATGGCTGATGTGCTAGAACTGAAGGCCCTGAAGGCCAGGCTGGAAGAAAAGGAACAGAAGGCATTACTGGACGCAGCAAAAGACCAATTCCTAGATGAGGTATTGTCAAACATATCAGAGCAAAGCTTTATGCGGCTGGTTGATCTGGCTGCAACCGGCAAAAAGGACCTTTTGAAGACCGCCTTATTGCACTGCTTTATGGAAGCGGCAGCGAACAAAGCAGCAAAGGGAGAAGGGTGGGATATTTAAACATGGCAAAAATAATAAGCATGCAACCACCAACGTCAAAGAGGCTGAAGATGAAGTACATGATCACGATAGATGAAGACGAGATAACCGCATATGTAGCAAGAGAGTTAAAGCCAGGAGTAATTACAATAATGATCACGGCAAAGAGCCCGGAGGAAGCGGACCTGCTCCGTAAGGAAAGTACCGCAATAGCAATACAAGGGCACCGGGTCACGGCTATAGGAGGAACCGGGAGATGATGAATAAATCAAAGATGGAATTCTGCAATTTTACGTTTAACCCAGTCACCGGATGCCTTCACGGTTGCGAATACTGCTACGCCAGGAAGCAAGCGAGACGCTTCTCTGGAGACGTAAGGCTGAACAAAGGATCCGAGCAGCTACAGAAGGACGAAAACGGACTTTATATCCTGGAGAACGCATTCAGGAACCAGGTCACCGGCAAAGTAATACCAGACCCGGTAGGATTTGAACCGATCATGCACAAGTACCGCCTGGCTATGCCAGCCCAAAAAAAGAAACCGGCCAATATTTTCGTCTGCAGCTTAGCGGACCTATTCGGAACCTGGGTACCGGATAGCTGGATAGAGGAAGTATTCAAAGCATGCGACGCAGCGCCATGGCACAATTACCTTTTTATGACGAAGTACCCGCAGCGATACGAGCTGATGAGCTCCACGTTACAACTTCCCCGCTCCAGAAACTTCTGGTACGGGACGACCGTTACCAGGTGCTCTGACCTTGACCGAATAGTATACCTCCCCCGGAAGCAGCATAACCAGTTCATCAACATAGAGCCGCTCCTGGAGGAGATAGACATCAGCGAGATAGACTTCATGGACTGGATCATCATTGGAGCAGAGACCGGCAACAGGCGGGGAAAGGTAAAGCCGAAGCGGGAATGGATAGAGTCAATCGTCCGGACGGCCAGAGCATCCGGAATCCCGATTTTTATGAATCACAGCGAGGAACTGGAGGAAGCCTGGGGCATGGATTTAATACAAGAGCTTCCTGCAGGGCTGATACGGCCAGAGGATAAACCAATCCCCCACTGTAGGGAATGCGACTACCACAAAGCCACAGAGCGCCACTACGACAGCGTTAAGGGCACCATGATGATGAACCACATATGTGAGCACGGCAAGGCCCTCCAGCGCGTCCCAGGGCGATATGTGAGAACGTCGCCGCCTTGGTGCCCGCTCCGGAGCGAATAATTAACGAGGAGGAATGAAGGATGAAAAAGACCATCTATCAGTTAGCCTGCTTTTTACAGGAAGAGAACAACACCCATGCCATATCCATGGAGGACTTCAAGGAGGACACCGAACTGGCTAAGGAGGAAATCCTGAACTTGCTTACCGAGAAAGTAGGCAAATGCGCCGCAGAGGACAAGTTCAACATTCTCACTGCATCGGTATACGACCAAGGGTATATCGACGGACTTCGGATGGGAGCTCAACTGATGAGATTGCTCAACGGGGACGTTGACGCCATTAAGGTTGCAGAACAATAAGAGAGGAGGGCAACATAATGAACAAAGCATGCTTATCCTCGGTATTTCGAGGGCAGATGGAACAAATGCGCAGCCTAAAACAAGTCATTTTCAGCAACGACGCTATGGGAGAGCTGCCACCAATAACCAGGCTATTATTCGCGGGGTTATGGTGCATGGTAGATAGCAAAGGACGCCTGGAGGACAGACCCAGGACGATCAAGAAGACGATTATGGGATATGACGACGTGAGCACCTGCCAGGTCGATGAAATGCTGCAGAGCCTGCACGATAAAGCGCTTATCGCGCGATACAGCATGAGTGGCAGCAGCTATATACAGGTTAATAATTTCAGCAAATACAGGAACCCGTACATTCACAGGAACCCAAGCAGAATACCGCCACCGGAACTGCAATAGGCATTTTAAGCCGGGCAAGGATGCAGTATAATAAGATCACAGTATAGGGCACTGAAAGGGTATCAAAAGGGTACCGAGATTGCACGGTACAAACACCATACAAGCACCGGGCAAACACCAGAAAAGCACAGTACAAGCCGGGCCTATTACTGGTACCCTATTACCTATTACCTATCACCGTCTACTGCGAGTGACAGTGGAAGAATAAACCCAAAGAGAGGAGCCAGATCATGGACAGACGAGCAGTTTATTTTTATACGCTCCCAGGTGAGACCGTATGCGCCGGGCTGGCTCTTGACGTACATATTCACGGTGAGATGCTTCGATTCTTCGATACCATTAGAGGCCATGAAATACCCGGCGAGGTTATGGCGGAGGACGAGAACGGGTTCAACTTCATATCCACAGGGTACAGACCAGGAGAATGGCGCTTCGATGTGCTGACGGTCGAGGAGTTCCGGCGCGATCATTACAGGAGGGTCGAGGGCGGAGAAGCCCTGGCGGCCGTAATTAAGAGTACTGACGGCCTCCATCAGTGGTACCGGCGGGAGTTCGGAATTTAAGTGGGTGAGAACAATGCGGATAGAGTACATATTCATCAGGAAAAGCAATGAGCCTGTGAAGGTGGCAGAGAAAATATATACGCTGACGCCTCCATTTAAGCCGATTTTAAAGAGTCTGTTTCAAGATGTTTCAGATGACTCTTTCAAAGTCAAGCTGAAATCGAGGGATTATGCCGTTTCCTATCACCACACTACCTGCAAGAGCGAGGATACAGATATCAAAAGCCCCATGCACTATTTATCGATCTCGATAGAAGAGCAGCGGAAAGATAAGTGCGCGGAAATTCTCACCTCGGCCAACCAATCGATTTTAAGCGCTGCAGACAAGGAACAATATAACATAATCCTCGCCTATGACGGAGTGTCCAAGTATTACTGCGACCGAGCATACCCTGAGCTGAATGAATTCGAGCGTAGCGTCCGCAACCTGGTGTTTCGGATCGTCACTAAGGCATTCGGAGCGAAATGGCTGGATAAAACCGCAACGGAAGAAATGAAAAACGGCCTGAAGGCGAGCATACAAACAAGGCCAAAAACGCTCCGGGATGAACGGCTCATTGAGGCAGCCCTGTACGAGATGGACATCAAGGAGCTTGAGAATTACCTGTTTCTTCCCCAGCGTGACGTTTCTTGCGAGCAGGTGGTCGATGTTGTTTTGTCACCTGAAAACCTGAAGCAGATGACAAAGGAGCAAGTCGTGGATAAGCTTGGCACGGCACGCCCAAGGTCATTGTGGGAACGGCAATTTGCTGAAAAGGTATCCATAGACGGACTACAGGAGACGCTGCAACAAATTCGCGCGCTCAGAAATAAGGTGGCCCACGCAAAACCATTCTCACACGCTGATTTTACAAAGTGCAGGACCATCCTGCAGGGAATAAATCCCCAAATAGAGCAAGCCATATGTGATATTTCGGTTATAGAATATGACCGCTACGAAACCATCCGGACTATAGCTGGCTTAGGCACCGCATGGACGGTAGCAGTATCAAAGGCGTTTGAATTCAACCGAGAAATATCAGCTGCCATGTCGGAGATAGGTAGCTCCTTAAAAGAGGCGTACCGGATTTTAGATATCATGCCGTCGCCGGCGGAAAGAGAAGTACTAAGGCATATGGCAGCTTTGCAGCCTGTAATTTCGGCAGCACAGTCCTTGCCGCTGGCTGAAATCCAAAGGAATTATGAGGCCCTTCATGCGGTGCTGCCATCGCAGGCAGAAATCCAGGCAGCCAACCAAGCCACCCAGATGGTGAAAAGCATTTTGCCACAGTATGAAACTTTCCAGCGGATAGCTCGAATGAGCAATCTGATTTCTGCGGTTGAGAGGCCGGCATTATTTGCATATGGACTTATCCATACGTCGGAGACTGAAGAAGATGAGCCTGGTAAGGAGATAGAGCAGCCTGATCAGGAGAAGGACGCCTTGCAGGAGAAGAATGATATTGATAATTCTGACGCTGGATCTGAGAACACCAAGTAAGGAACTGCCATAGAAGGGAAGCACATAAATACTCTTATAACGTGGCAGCAATATGGCATCAGAAATTTTTCTAAACTCAAAAAAAGGCAATAATTTGAGAACAGGAGATAATAGAAATAGCTGAAATCAAGGGGAATAACCTCAAGATAAAGTTTAATGATAGAGTGGGAGTAGAAGCGAGATGTGGAAACACTTACGTTTAGCCAGGTAAAGTATACTCTCCGAATACATTACCTGCCGAGTCCTTTAACAAACCAGCCGGTATGGTTACTGTGTATGTAGTGTTATTGCTTAGATTGACTATAGGATCGATAGTGAATACTTTCCAGTCAATTTTATACAGGGTTTTGATTTTACGTATCTCCGTAAGTCACAATCCCTTTTTTTATTTACGGAGTTACCAAAATGTTATATTATTATAAAAGAATGTAATTTATTCACTACTATCGGTCATAAGTATTTTTTATTAATTGTACGATGATGGAGGAGGGGTTAGTTATGCTTAGAACTATGGGGAAATTTGGGGTTTTTATCTTGGTATTTCTGCTGTTGTTGCCCTTGGCCGGATGCCAGCAAAAAAATGAGGAACCGGAAGAACCGCCCAAAATTGAAAAGGTTACGGATGCGCCGGTAGAAATAACGGATCTTAAAGCAGAAGAAGCGATAATGTATAATGAGGGATATATTTATTATAAAAACGTTACGGATAAACTTATAGATCGTGTAGAGTTTGAAATGTTATTGTTTAATCGGGATGGACAAGCGATTAAGGATACGCATAGTAAAAGTAGTTGTAAACGGGTAATCTCTGAGAGTAGACTTCTCCCGAATACCGTTACTGATAGAGGATGGTATATACAAAAAGGGACCGCAAAGATTAAAGCCCGGGTAGCTAAAGTGGTCTTTTCCGACGGAACCACCTGGGAAGACCCAGAAATTATCCAATGGATTGAGCGTGAGGCAACGCAATATTAACGAGATAAGTTTTAACTAATTATTTGCTATATTATCGGCTGGTACCTTATTTTATCTAGATAAGGTTCTGGCTTTTTTATTGATAAAAAAATTTCTAATTATTATGGCAAAATTATCCCTTCATAAGGTATACTTATACTGACCGGTCAGTATAAGGGAGGTGGTTAGATATTAAGGAACAGTTTTTTATCCTTGGTCGTAATCAAGAAGCGGCTTTTTTGAAAGCTATTGAGGTTTTTGCAGAAAAAGGATATCACGAAACCACGGTGGATGAAATTGCGGACAATTTAAATGTAGCTAAAGGTACGATTTATTATCATTATAAAAATAAAAAGCAGTTATATCTAGCCTTGATTAATGAAGGTTTTGCCACTTTAAAAGGACGTGTGTTTGAGATTGTAGAAGGTTCAGGTAATGCTGAGGAGAAATTAAAGCGGCTTATTCAAGTTCAGGTAGACTTTTTTCAAGAGTATAGCAACATTACTTTCATTTTTTTAAGGGAATTTTACGGTAACGTAATCAACCGGCATGAATTGACCGCTATTTTAAATGAGTACTTAGATTTAATCGCCGGTATCTTGAATGAAGGGCAAGAGAATGGACAATTTCGACCATTGGAAACGGAAGTAACTACTTTTATGATTTTTGGCGCGGTTGCAGTTTCAACTCTAAATTATTTACATCAACCAGCCGGTTTAACACCGGAACTTTTTTTAAAAAATGTTATAGAAGGTATATTTTATGGAATTAAAGGGGTGGAGAGACAAAAGTGACTAACGATGCCTTTATTCGAACTAAAGCCATGAAAAGGATAAGTATAGCTGTTTTGTTGGGAATAGTAACCCTTTCAATTGTTATCTTCGGCTTTTATTTTAACCGTCAGCAGGAGGCTTTAACCGTGGAACGAGAGAGCCTATCGGTAATCGGAACGATAGAGGCACGGACTGCCATGGCTGCTTTTAAAGTCCCTGGTCGCCTGGAAACTTTATGGGTAGATGAAGGGGCGGCAGTTGAAACGGGGCAAGTTCTAGCGGTTTTAGAAAGCCGGGAGCTAGAAGCTAAATTGAACCAGGCACGAGGGGCATGGGTCGCCGCCCAGGCTCAGGTACAGCAAGCGGAAAATTCTATCCCTTTAACCAGTCAACAGGTAGAAGCGGCCATTGCCCAGGCCCAGGCTAAAGTGGAACAAGCCGAAGTAGGGGTCCGGGATGCACAACTAAATCTAGAACGGGCTGTAGCCCTGTTTAAAAACGGAACCATTCCGCAAAAAAGTTTAGATGATGCGGAAAACAATTACGTATTGGCCCAAAAGAAATTACAGGAGGCCAGGAGTGGGTTGGAGCAAGCAGAATCGGCCCGTCTAAAAGTGAATGTGGCCCAGTCCCAGCGAGAAATGGCTCAAGGCCAATATCGTCAAGCAGAGGGGGCCATGCAGGAGGCAGAAGCCTACGTGGAAAATACTAAATTACACTGCCCTATGAGTGGCTACATAACGCAGAAGTTTTTGGAAGCCGGGGAGATGCTTAATGCCGGCACCCCGGTGTTTGAAATTACCGATTTAAAAAATACCTACGTGAAGGTTTATATTAGTGAAAAGAAAATTGGTCGGGTACATTTAAATCAAGTAGCAGAAGTTAGGATAGACGCTTTTCCTCAGACGGTTTTTAAAGGTCAGGTTGTCCGGATTAAAGATGCCGGGGATTTCGCGGTACGTAAGGCGATAAGTGAACAATATGCCCATGATTTACGCAGCTTTGAGGTCAAGGTGGCAGTTCCCAATCCAGATCTGGTTCTAAAAACCGGTATGACAGCCCGGGTCCAAATCCTGGAGGGAGAATAATGACCATGGAAATACGCGTAAGGGTAATCGATCTGCACCAGAAAATAGGAAAAAAGCCGATCTTGACCGGGGTATCATTTACCGTGGGGGTCGGGGAGTGTTTTGGTATTTTTGGTACGCGGGGAGTGGGCAAAACTACCTTATTACACACCCTGGCCGGTATAAGGCGCTATAAGGTTGGGCAAGTGGAAGTATTAGGTTATAATCCGCGAAAAACCGATGTTTTCAAGCGCAGCCTAGGGGTGGTCACACAAGAACCGAGCTTGTTTCACGATCTGCGGGTTATTGAAAACTTAGATTTTATGGCGACCTTAAAGCAAGCGAAAGGCCAGGATATTGAGCGGGTAATTGAGCAGTTTGAATTACAGGATTATCTGCGGGAGTCGGCTGAAGCCTTGGAAGCGGGCCCTTACCAGCGACTATCAATGGCCTGTGCTTTAATTAATTCTCCGGTTTTGTTGGTGATTGATGAATTAATCAAAGATATTGATCTTTATTCTCGCCGGCTTCTTTTGCGGGAATTAAACCGTTTTGTCCAGGGCGGAGGCACTTGTATTTGGGGTTTTAGTCAGATCGAACAATGCCTGCTGATGCATCGGGTGGGTTGGCTAGAAAACGGACAGTTAACCGAGTTAGAACCGCAGGAAACCCTGGAAAAATGGCAGCAACAGGAGAAGGAGTGGCTGCTTCCTGGTGGTGAAGTGGGTGTTTAAACGTTACTGGACCATCACTTGCCGCGAGTTTATCTATATGTGGCGAGATCGCGGTTTGCGTCACATTTTACTTTTGGGGCCTTTGCTCGGGGTGTTATTGTTTTATGGTATTTATCAGGTCGGAGTACTTAAAGCGATACCTACCGCCATTGTAGACTTGGACCGTTCCCGGACTAGTCAGGAATTGGTTAATAACCTTATTCAGACGGAAAACTTGGAGATCCAAAGCTATTTAGAAAATTTTGATACACTAGAAGCCAGTATTCGTCAGGGAGAGGTTGTAGTGGGGGTGGTAATCCCTGAGAATTACAGTCAACAGGTGGCTCTGAACCGAACCGCCCATATTTTGCTGGTCATTGACGGCAGCAATATGATTTATGCTACGAATGCGACTAGTGCAGTACTTAGCGTTTCTCGGAACCTGGGAGCCCAGATCGGGATCAAGACTCTGCTAGCCCGTGGCGTTCAGTTGAATCAAGCCCGCGAGGCTTATCAAGCGATTGTTTTTCGGGAGGAACCATGGTTTAATCCTACGCTTAATTATGCCTATTTCCTGGTACTAGCCCTAGCTTTAAATTTTTGGCAGCAATGCTGTACACTGGCCGCCAGTATGACAATTATCGGGGAAACCGGTTGGCGAAGCTGGTTGCAGTGGAAAGCCATCGGAATCTCCCAAATCACTCTTTTTTCTTGTAAAACTATAGCTCACTTGATTACTTTTATGGGTTTAGTGCTACCAATTTATGTTTTTATATTTTTGGTCCTGAAGTTTCCTTTAAGCAGCAGTTGGTGGACGTTGCTTAGTTTTACTTTTCTCTTTGTCATCGCTATGCATGCGGTATCCACGATGATGTCTAGTTTCGCCTCAAATGGGGTAGATGCTACTCGGTTTGGTATGTTAATTGCCCTCCCGGCTTTTATTTTATCCGGCTATACTTGGCCTTTAGAGGTAATGCCAGATTTTCTTCAGAATGCTGTTTGGATTTTGCCCCACACCTGGTTTTTTCAGGGGCTGAATTATTTACTCTTTAAGGACCCCGGCTGGGCTTTTTTATCCTTTTATTTTTTGGCCCTGGCGATAATTGCGTTGGTCGCTTATTCGGTAACTGCAATAGTTTGTTACTGGCGAAATAACTAAAGAATTTATTAAGGGATTCATAACGGAGGAGTTAAAATTGCGGGAGATCCTGCAAATTGCTATTTATGAATTAATCCACGTAGTAAAAGATAAGGTGCTTTTTGCCCTCATATTTTTGGGCCCGGTGGCATAT
>JAAYQE010000029.1 GCA_012519455.1 Syntrophomonadaceae bacterium | reverse complement strand
TCCATAATCTTCGGAAGGTATATCGGGTAGGTGAAGAAAAAGTTATTGCCCTGGACGATGTTTCCCTCCAGATAGAAAAGGGAGAAATATGCTGTATTTTAGGGATATCCGGTTCTGGTAAATCAACGCTGTTAAATTTAATGGCCGGCTTGGAAAAGCCTACCCGAGGTAAGATTGTTATCCATGGCTTCCAGGTTGAGAACTTGAATGAAAGACAACTGGCTCGTTTTCGACAAAAGAATATCGGTTTTATCTTTCAGTCATATAATCTCTTGCCTACCCTTAATGCGTTAGAGAATGTCAGCTTACCGCTGGTCTTTCGAGGAGTTCCGCAACGAGTACGTAACCAACAAGCTTTAAAAATCCTGGAAGCGGTAGGTTTGAAAAGTCATCTGTACCACAAACCATCACAGTTGAGTGGTGGGCAGCAACAGCGGGTAGGGATAGCCCGGGCCTTTGTCAGTAAGGCCCCGGTGATTTTTGCCGACGAACCAACAGGGAATCTAGACTCTAAAACTTCTTATGAGGTAATGCAACTGATGGTCCAACTAGCGTATCAACATCAGCAAAACTTAGTAATCGTTACCCATGATGTAAACGTAGCTAATTATGCCGACAAAATTATCTATATCCTAGATGGAAGAATTGAGAAAATCGAAAACAAAAAACAGGAGAGGACATAGGGCATGAAGGATAAACAAATTCTCATATTATTGCTCATCTGTATTTTTACTTTTAATGCTATATTGTACCCGAGGGTAAGCAGTGCGCAAAATCCCCTAGAACAACCAAATATCCTGATCGGTAACGATAGGTGGATGCCTGAATTCCAGGCAGGAGAAGAAACGAGTCTGGATATTCCTCTTGAAAACACGAGTAGTACCCCGGCTAGAAACGCCAAAATATCTCTTGTGGTTGATGACCTAAATAAATTTCCCTTTAATACTGACAAGATGTCCTTTGTAACCCATGTTTATTCCATTAGTCGGGGTTCGAGTATGGCTAGCTTTAAAGTAAGCATTCCGCCAAACGTAAAACCCGGGTTATATCCCATTACCGTCAATGTTGATTATTTAACTGCGGGCAGTGCTAGCAATCATGTATCTTCGACCATCTATGTTAAAATTGTTAATCCCTTAAAACAACCGGTACTAAAATGCACGGAAATTAAATATGAAGGTGAAAAACTACCAGCGGGGCAGATCACCCCGGTGAACTTTAAATTAATAAATGATGGCGATCTGCCCTTGAAGGAGATTGAACTACTTTTGAGTGGTTTTACGGAGAACGGCCTAAGTTTAGACAAGGGTTCGAATGCTCAGTTTATCCCAAAAATGGCGGCTAATGAAACTAGATTGGCGAGTTTCAATATCTATGTTGATCAAAGTACCAAGAGCGGGAGCTATACTTTGGATTTGGCCATGAAATACAAAGATGCCTATGATCAGGAATACACCAAGGAAAGTAAAGTGTTTATTCCGGTGGCTGGCAAAGATAGTCTAGAGGGGATTACCCCACGAATCATTATCGAAGCTTACGATTATGGAGGAGGCCATGTCTTGGCCGGTGAGGTTTTTCCCCTTACTCTTACCTTTTATAATACCAGTCAGGAAAGTGTAGTCAGAAACATTAAGGTGAGCCTTAATTCAGATACTCAGGTTTTTTCGCCAGTGGGGAATAGCAATACCATCTATCTTTCTGATCTTGATGCCCAGGGGAGAATTAATAAAACTATCATGCTAAAACCCAAGGAAAAGGCGGAAAGTCAAACTTACAACATTAGTGCTGAGATTGATTTTCAAGACAGCAAAGGTAATAAATATACGGAAAAAGAACTGATCAGTATCCCCGTCAACCAGACCGTCAGATTATTTGTGCCAGAGATAAGTATTCCCGCGGAAGTAGGGTTACAAAAGCCGGTGACGCTTCCTATAGATTATTATAATGCTGGCCGGGCTATCATCCATAATTTAGTCATACATACGGAAGGCAACTTTGAAATCCGGGACGGCGAACAGTTTATTGGTAATCTTGACGTTGGGAAAAATGACTACTGTGATATCACGGTAATTCCCCAGGAAGAAGGCGCTTTAGCCGGAAAGGTGATTTTTGAATATGAGGATGATATCGGAACTCCGTATCGGGTAGTGAAAAGCATTAATCTCCATGTCGTCAATTTGGAGGATGCTCCACCCTTCGATTTGCTTGATCAGATGCCGGAACAAGAAGGATTTGACCGGAAAAAGGGTATAATTCCCGGGATAATCACCCTGGTCATGTTGACTGTAGGGTTGTTTGTTTACCGGAAACGTAAACTGGCTAAGAAGGAAGTGGACTTCGAGAATGAATAGTTTTGACTTGCTCCGGATGGGCCTTAAAAACCTTTTTCGTAGAAAGACCCGTACTTTTTTAACTGTTCTCGGGGTGGTAATCGGCACTTTTTCCATTGTAATTATGCTTTCACTTGGTTACGCCATGGAAAAAAATTTTCAGCGGGAACTATCCCGGATGGGCAGTCTAAATGTCATTAATGTTTTTGCCGGGCATCGGGGACCAGAATTGAATTCGAGAAACCCTCGGGAGGTTGGGTTGACTAAAGAGGCGGTCGCTACTTTTGAAAAAATTCCGGGGGTAGAAGCTGTTTTACCGCTAAAACAAGCATACATGCGAGTAGGCGTGGGCAAGATGGTTGGGGAAATGCCAATTGTGGGGGTAGAGCCTGAAAAACTAAGCGCTTTTGATTTTGATATTGAGGAGGGTCGACTGCTGACCGCAGCGGATAAGAACGCGATCATATTTGGGAAAAGGGTCGCGTACAATTTCCGCGATCCCAGAATCAGAAATTACGGACCCCCGGGTGATCCGGAAACAGATCCTCCGCCAGTCAATCTGTTAAAAGACAAGCTAGTATTAACTTCGGATCTGAACTATGGTGAACGCCGTCAGGATAAACCAGCCTCTGATTACAAACCGCCTCGTCCCCACGAAGTTAAAGGGGTGGGTATTCTGAAAAAGGGTAATTACGAGAAAGACTATAACGCTTTTATGCATATCAGCACCCTGGAGAAAATTCTCGAAGAAGATAAAAAGGTGATGGAGCAAGCGGAGGGGAACAGAAGGACCAAGAACAATAATACCTATGACCAGATAAAGGTAAAAGTTGGTAGTCTGGAACAAGTCGAGACGATTCAAAAACAGATTCAAGCCATGGGCTATCAAGCTCATAGCTTAAATGATCTTGTAGAAGACATGAATAAAACATCCCGAATCATCCAAGCCATCCTGGGTGGAATTGGGGCAGTGAGTTTGCTCGTTGCGGCTATCGGGATAACCAATACCATGATTATGAGCATTTATGAAAGAACCAGGGAAATTGGGGTGATCAAGGTATTAGGGGCAGAATTGGCGGACATCCGACGTCTTTTCTTGCTGGAAGCTAGTCTGATTGGTTTTGGTGGCGGACTAATAGGACTGATTCTGAGTTGTGGCGTCTCCTGCACCTTAAACCTGGCTGGAGCCAGGTTCTTAGCTGGAATGTCAGATGAGCCGGTCCAGATTTCGATTATCGCCCCCGAGCTTGCTCTTGGAGCAATTCTTTTCGCCACGCTGATCGGCCTTATTTCTGGTTATGCACCAGCGCGTCGGGCTATGAAACTCAGCGCTTTGGAGGCCATTCGTAATGAGTAAATACCAAATTTATGCCGTTAGTTAATCTTTGAGAAAACTAATCGGTTATTGAGCCCCGATGCTCTGGTAAGCTTCGTCAACCACGATCACCATTTCAAAGGGAAGTTTAAAGTCTAACATTTTAGCTACTTCGACATTAAGGGTTATTTGCGGGGCACTTTGAAAAGATTGTTCCAAAGCACGTGGTTTAGCCCCTCTCAAACACTGGGTAATATTATCTGCTCCAAAGCGCCCGATATTTACTTCATCCATTACGGAAACAGTCAGCAACGCCCCATTTTTAACTTCAATATTCCCTAGCTGGGATAAAATAGGTACTTTGCGCTCATAGAAGGGTTTAAATAGTTCTGGCAACTTTTCGCTTTCCAAGGAGGCGATAGTTACATAAACCGCATCCACCTGTTTAGCCAATTCATGGTAAGCAGCCTGAACTTCCTGGTAATAGCCGGGATATTCTTCGGGAACGCGTGGTTCGCGCACATAGTAACGGACTATTTCAAAACCCTTCTCCTTGGCTAGGCTTTCTACTTCGTTTACGGCTGAATATACCCGGGCATTATCCGAGTCTTCGTAAACCATGCCTAACTTTTTGAACTTCACAATGTCATAAAAGGCCTTAGTCTGACGGACAAAGCGCTGCTCATCCATGTGGGCCCAGACATTGTCCTTACCTGAATCCTCAACGGAATCAATAATGCCCGATCGAACCGCGTTAGAGGCAGCAAAGACGAAAACATTAGTATCATGCTGGGAGTTGCTTAATAAAAACCCGGCGTCTGCTCCCATCGCTAACATGATATCGAGATCTTTTTGACTATTTAACCGCTTAATAATCCCATCCCGATCAATATCCGGTTCTCGGAGATTATAAAAAGCATCATCAACAAACTCAAGATAGGGGCTAACTTCCGTCGAAGCCAGCCACCGCCAAATGCTTCGACTATCACCACTATCTGCCACTTGATTAAACCCGGCTAAATTATTAATCCAGCCTATTTCCTCTAGACCCTTAACAATGGCCACCAAGGTTTGGGTATAAGTAATAAAATTTTCACTTTCGCAATAACCCATCCGCCACTTAGTCCCATCCGTCTTGGTAATTGGTGAATCATCAGTGAAATCATTAATTTGGCTATCACCAATGGCCGGGTTGGACATGGTCGTGATGAAGAACAAACAGGTTAAAATGGCTAGGATCGGGATAAATTTTTTCATTGATCCATCCCCCTCACTGGACAATAATTATTGCCGCTAAAAAGATCTTCCTCCACCTTATCGGCCACTGCGCGACACGAAAGGCAATGCTTAGTCAAGTAGCAGCTCCGACAAGGTTCTCCTTGGTTATCTTCAAAGCTCCGCAATTTATCTAACACGGTAGAATTCCACCAGTAATCCTGAATGTTATCGTACCTTTCAGGATACAATAAATGTCGACAAGGGATTAAATTCCCATCTACATCTACGGCCATCGCGTTCCGGCCCGCCCCACAGCCCTTATTCACACCGGTATTACGATTCCAAAGATAAGCGTTATAGATATAGGCACGCATTGGGGAAAAGCACGGTTCTACCATGATCGGTAGTTCCTGATGAGCAGGTTGTTTCAAGTAATGGGCGAGCTTCAAAAAATTTTCTTTACTTAAAACTGCTTGAAGAGCATTATCGGCATCAGGCTTTGATTCTAAGATAACCACGCCTTTAGCCCCATTCTCTTTCGCTAAGCTGACCAAATTGGGAAAATCTTCAACATTATCATTCCGGGCTACCCAGTTAATATAATACTTAACTTGTTGGTCAATTTGTAATATCTTTAGAGCGTTAATGGCTAGTTCGTAACCAGCGCGCGATTTAGCGTTCACTTCTGACGTTGAGCCATTTAAAGATACATAGATCTCATCTACACCAGCCTGTTTCAATTCCTCAAGCTTGGTGGCATCAAATCCCCAGCCACTAATGGCGATCGCTGAATTCAAACCTTCCGCCCTAATGGCGGCTAACAGTTCAAGCAGGAAGGGATACACCAAGGTTTCCCCACCGCTTAAGTTAATAAAGGGTATTTTTAACCGCGCTGCTTGCTTTATATATTTTAAGGCCACTTCTTTTGCGATATCCTTCCCCTGGTTCAAATCACAGTAACACTGGGGACACCTTAAGGGACAGCGAGTAGTTAACTCGATGTTCATAATTTCGGGGTTCCGCATAGCGCGCAAAGGCGCTTTCGCTTG
>JAAYQE010000028.1 GCA_012519455.1 Syntrophomonadaceae bacterium | reverse complement strand
TACCGTTACTTTACACCAAAAAGGTTGCGCCGACTGATAAACATCCTGGGCGATCTGACTGGCCAAAGCCTCACAAAATACCCCTTCCTGACGGAACGTCCATAGGTACAACTTAAGACTTTTACTTTCCAAACAGTATTGATCCGGAGCATACTCAATTTCTACCGTTTCCCAATCTGGTTGCCCGGTAACCGGACACAAACTGGTCACCTCATCACTATCCATTTTAATCGTTGTTACTCCCGTTGGTTTGGAAAAAACCTCCAGTTTTCGAACCGGATGGCTTACCTTTTTCCCTAGTGCCTCAAATTCAAACGGACTCATCTTCCACCTCCAGGCTAAAGGGATTATAACGCAGGTGATAATCAAAGGTATCCAGGCCTTCTTGGTTTTTTACCCACTTGACCAGAAGGTAGGTCAAGGGAGTAGCCGCAATCTCATAGCCTACTTTCCAAAGATACTGGGCAACCATCATCCCCACGAGCATCGAAGGCGACAGCATACCCCAAAAAGCAATACTTATGAACAACAGGGTGTCTATTCCTTGACCAACTAACGTGGACCCAATCGTTCTAGTCCAGAGCCAGCGGCCGCCGGTGATTATTTTTATCTTAGATAACAAAGCTGCATTCGAAAATTCCCCAATTAAATAGGCAATTAAAGAAGCCAAAACTAAACGAGGGGTAAACCCCAGAACCACAGTATAAGCTTCCTGGTTTCCCCAAAACTCAGGATGAGGCAAGGCTACCGTGAGCAAAAAGATTAAAGACATAAACGCACTCGCAGCGAACCCGACCCAAATTACTAACCGTGAACGTTTGAAACCGTAAACTTCGGTTAAGACATCCCCTAAAATATAGGCAACGGGGAAAAGAATGACGGCAGCCGGTAAGACGAGACCCTTTACTTGAATAAGCTTCCCGGCTATGATGTTAGAAATCAAAAGGCAGGTTACAAAAAAACTGGCTAACCAAAAAAACAATGGGGATACATTAGGCATCCTTTTTTTCACTATATATTCCTCCTTGTTTTGTTAAGGCGGGTTACCACGACCGCCATAAAAATATTTTATTTTGCCTCCTATTTTACCTTAAAATCCGCAGCTACACCACCCATTTAGCTTTGGAATTACTCAATCATCTATGCCGGTCGAAAAATAAATTTCGGCCCGCACCTTTTCTGCTTCGGCCCTGGCCCCAATAGATGGAGACAAAGGTACGGCCTCTACTTCCGGGTAAGCCGGGGGATTAAAAATAATTACTTCCTCTAAGGTCAGTAAGCGCTTCGATGCTTCTAGTTGCTTTATAAAGGCCAGGATCTCGGTAAATTTACCCGAAACGATAAGCTTATAAGTTTGATACGGCAAGGCCTCAGCGGACCGGCTTTCTTTCTCTAGGCCAAACCGGGTCAGCCTAATTCCGGTCTGTTCCGCCCAAATATTAAGCTGCTCTAATAAGGCAACAACGGCCCGTGGCCCAGGAACCTGTTCCGCCTGCTCCTGTTGTCGGGTATGATAAGATTGTAGTTGCGCCGGTACCTCTTTTCCTTGCTCGCTAGATAAAACCGTCTCATAAGTGATAATCTGCTCTTCCATCTTTTTCAAAGATTGACCGGCCGGCTCATACCACCAATAATAACCAAAACCCCATCCTACGGTTACCAAGGCTATAAGGACTAGTAATTTTTCTCGCCCGGTCATTCCCGCTACTTCCCTTCCCTTACATCCACTGGAGTATCAAGCGCATAATGACACCGCAACTCAAACCATACCTGTTGTTGACTAGTATCCCAATGACTGCTTATCACGTCTAGCTTAGCATAAAGATTTAAACTATCAAGCGATTGAAGCAACTTTACCAATTCCAGATAGGAAGGGGTATTCCCCTTTAAATACACTTCGGTCTCCTCCTGCTTGATTTCCTGAAGATAACATTCGGCCGTTACCGCACGCTTAAGATCAAAAAGTGCTTCTGACCAAGGATAAGTATTCTTTGGCCAGTTGCTAATCAGCCGCTCTTTTTCCCCTACCGATTGTTGTAGGGCGACCAGTTCCGCAAACTGGTCCGCCGTGCTCGCCGATCTTTCCACAGAAGCCTTTAATTCACTTAATCTTAACTCTTTTTCCTGCAAATTCCGATGCATATCCAGGGTAAAATAGCTCGTTAACAGTATAATAACCCCTACGCTTAATCCTGCGACTAATAATCGATTTACCGGGGAATGAAGCTGATAAGCCTCCGTTAACAAGTTGATCTGTTTCGGTTTCTGTTTTTTTAGGATCTTAAACCTAACGGCCTGCGACCAACTGGTAACTAAAGCAATTAAGCGGGTCATAGGGTTAGGGAATTTTAAATGTGGATTAAACACCAGTAACCGCTCCCCGGATTGCTAACCCTAAAGCCACCCCATAACTGGTACGCAGTTCCTCTAAATCTTCAGGTGTTGCAAATGGGATCTTCAGGCCGGCTAAAGGATCAAGTTGCTGTACCGGAATATTTAGACGGCGGGTTAATTGGTCAGTTATTAGCTGCTGCATTCCCTCCCCAGTCAGGTAAACCTGCTCGATTGGTTCATTCGGATTCTCCATTTGATAGTACTCGACTAGTTTCCAAATTTCCGTAGCGGTCCGATTAGAAAAAGCTGACCCCCCTCCAGAAGCCGGGTTCCATATCTCCGCTGAAATAGTTAAAACCCGATTATATCGGAGAATACCTTCTTTAAATATACTAATCTGGGCAAGTTGAGCATTAAGGTTGGCCAGCAAATAATTAGAAGGTTCTTTATGCCTTAAACGTGATGTTTGTAGGGTTCTACTTAGGGCTAGAGGTTCAATTTCCAAGGCCAACGGAGTCCCTCCAGCCCGAATAAAACTTTCCGCCCATCCCTGCACCACTGATCGACGTGTAGCCACCGTTAACACTTCCATCGATTGATGCTTACCCGGGGAAAAGGTAAATTCGCGGTCCCCTAGAAGAGGAATAAAATCTACTACGGTTTCCTCCGGGGAAAGGGGCAGAAAGCTTAAGGCATGAAAGTGAACCGCATTTTTTAATTCCTTCCACGGCATCATGGGTAGTTTCAAATGCCTGATTACTACTTGCTGTCCCGGGATGGCTGCCATGATTCCAGGATTTTTTACTCCTACAGAGGAAAATAATTGGCCCATGGCTTTAGCTAATTGCTCAGAATCAAGGACTAGTCCACCCTCTACGACGTTAACGGGTATGGTTACTTTTCCCCATCTCCATAAAACTAGTTCAGCGCGTTGGCGTTTAATTTGGACCATTTTTATCGAATCCGAACTTACTTCTATACCGATTTTATGCCTTCGGGATAACCAACGATTGACAAATAGCACTTTTGTTACCTTCCTAAAATTTGCTATTACTTAAAATGGACTTAAAATAAGATTAGTTGAAAGTGCAACATTAATGCCCCTGATGCTTGGTTTAAGGTATGTAGATTTGCGTATAAGAGGCCGGGGTGGTGCCGTAATCAAGAAAGGCGATTCCGGGGGGAAGCCCAGCCATAACCCGCGGCTTCGCTACCACCGTAATCAGGCCGACCGCGTCGTTAACCTGAATCTCCCGGGCCATTAAAATTCCTTCAAACCTTGCTTTTTCCAAAGCATCGTCACCGGATAGGGTTAAATCTAAACCAGCCGGGGAATACAATAGGCCTTGAAAGTAAACGGATGAATCTATAGTAAACCGGATCCCTCCCTGGGCCAGCCAGTAACAATTAATAAATCGAGTCGCCCCCGCAAAGGTCTCTTGAACTTCGGATTCTACCCTATCTAGGAAGCGGTTTTCCGACTTTATCTCGATAATCCCGGTAGCAACTACTACCCCGGTAGTATTAATATCGCCAACTATTTGTACGTTACCTTCCACAAAAACCAACGGATGGATTAAAAAATCTTCATTGTCTAAAGTAATCCAACCACCATGATTATCCGGATAAAAATACCAACGGCGTTCTTCCGGTAAACGTTGCGCTTCAGAACGCGCCTGCTTTTTTAAAACCGTAAAATCTAATTGCGGCAAAGGAAAACCGGAGCGCCGCTGAGGCGTCACAATCTTTTCTGAATAATTCGTTACTAACGTTGGATAGACCGCCTTACCGATTACTTCAAATTGACCAGGATAAGGAGTCCCTTCTTCGACTTCTAGCCAATTTACATTAAGACTACTTCCCACCAGCAGGGCAAAATCAAGGGGGGGTTTTATTTCTACCAGCAAAGATTTTTTATAACCTCCAGGGAGTCGGGCCGTGGCTACGATTTCTGGATAACCCTTGTCATTTGGTCCCCGTAAGCAACTGATAACCTCGGCCTCTCCATAATCAGTAGGAAGATATAAGGTCCGGCGTATATCTTCAGTCTTCGGATCGTTATGGCGATTGATTAAATCCCCGTTCTGTACTAATTCCGCCCGGATCGTTTCCACTCCGGCTTCAGCTAGGTATTGTAAAACTACCGTTCGCTGCTGATAATGGATAATTCGCGTTTCTAAAACCCGATTAGCGAGCAGAGAGGTTCCTAAAAGCGTCAAAACCGCTACGACCAACACGACTAAAATTAAAACCGATCCCGGTTGGTTACCCCGGATAAACGCAAACATGCCTGTAACTTAACCTCATTCACCATTAGATATTGTTTCGTGACTGCAACTTACTGCGGGATTAGCACCTGGAGTTAATTTATATGGATTATCACTAACCGGACATAGTGGTTCTTTATCATCCTTTTTATTTTTCATATCAAAATACCCAGGGATTAAAGCACTCCATTCAGTAAGCCCACTGTAATCCGGCTGGCCAGTAACCGGATTGATATGATCCATTCCGTACCGTTCAATAGCCCGTTCGATTAACTGCAGATTAGCTTCACAGGCTTTTTTTCTCGACTCCTGGATCGTCGCACTGACCCGCGGCACTGCTATCCCGACCAATACGCCTAAAATAACTAATACCGCTAAAAGCTCCACCAGTGTAAACCCTTCATTTTGCGCGATTAGCCGTCTAATTTTTGACCACCGAGGATCATTTATCTTTACGTTACTTTTCTTCCCCTTCATTAGCCGTAATCCAACCTTCCTTATGATTTAAATAGATTTATCAGTCAAACCCTCTATTTTTCGAGCTTTTTTCTATTCAAATAAATATAAAAATAAGTAATAATTATGTATTCGCTTCAAAAATGTAAATTCCTTCTTAAGATTAAACTATATATATTTCTATTTTTTTAATCCAGGTCTATAACCCTTATTACCTCTTCTAAAGTGGTTTCACCCCGCTGCGCCTTCTCTAAGCCATCTTGCCACAGGGGTTTCATTCCCTGGGCAATGGCTGCTTCCTCTAGAGCTGCTTCCGGAACCTGTTGTTCGATCAACTTTTGTAAATCAGCGGTTAAAGCTTTAACCTCATGTATCGCCATCCGACCCCAGTATCCACTTTGGTTGCACCAGGTACATCCAGATCCCCGTACTAAGCGAGCAGTACGCATATCCACGCCCCAACGCTCTGTTGTATCTGGTTCTACAGACACTGAAGTTACACATTCAGGGCAAACCCTTCTTACTAAACGTTGAGCCATAACACCCACCAAAGAGGAAGCTAGGAGGTAGGGTTCAATTCCCATGTCCATTAGCCGGATTACCGCGCCAACCGCTCGACCGGTATGGATAGTACTTAAAACTAAATGTCCGGTCAACGCCGCCTGAATAGCTAAATCAGCTGTTTCCCGATCGCGGATCTCGCCAATCATGATAATATCCGGGTCCTGCCGTAATACGGAACGCAACCCGGACGCAAAATCTAATCCACTCCGAGGATTAATCTGAACCTGGTTAATACCCGGTAATATACATTCCACTGGGTCTTCCAGGGTTATTATATTTTTATGAATACTATTTAGATGGGCTAAAATAGCGTATAAAGTGGTGCTTTTGCCGCTTCCAGCCGGCCCACATACCAAGATTAAACCACTTGAACGGGATATAATGGCTTCAAAATTATCCCGATTAGATCCTCGAATATCTAGGTTATCGATAGGGAGCATCTGGTCCCGACGATCCAAAATACGCAGCATGGCTTTTTCACCAAAAACGGTAGGCAAAGTAGAAATGCGTAAATCTAGCGTTTGCTCCGCAAAGCGGACACGAATTCTTCCATCCTGGGGTAAACGTTTTTCCGCGATATCTAGGTTAGCCATGATTTTTAGCCGGGAAAGGATAGATCCGTGCAGCGAAATCGGCATGGTCATTGCTTCCAAAAGCAACCCATCAATACGATAACGAATTTGCAGCGTGTTCTCTTGTGGTTCGATATGAATATCGCTAGCCCGTCGTAAAAAACCTTGGTGGATAATTTCATTAACCAATTTAACCACCGGTGCTTCTAGTTCCGGGGCCTGATCCTCAATTTGATTTAATCTTTCATCAGTTTGATAAACTTCAGGTGCCTCCTGGAGACGGGCTACCGCCTTTTCTAGTTCCCCCGGTAAACCAACCTGGGTAATTTGCCGTATGATCAGTTCTAATTCCCGCGGATTGGCTAAAACCGGCACAACTTCACAACCCGAAGCTAATTGCACGTCTTCAATAGCTAATACATCAAGAGGATCTGACATGGCCAAAGTTAAGCGTTTATTTTTTTGGGCTAGAGGAAGCACCTGATGACGTTGAATCAGAGAAAGAGGGATGGCTTGTACGGCTAACAGGTCGGGTTCATGCTGACTCAGTTTTACGAGGGGTACACCTAAATATTGAGCGGCGTAATCTAACAACTCCTCTTCAAGAACGTAACCTCGTTCAATGAGAATTTCCGTTAATGGCTTACTATTGGTTTTCTGCTCTTCACACGCTTCCTTTAATTGTTCTCGAGTAATCAAGCCAAAATCGCGTATTACTTCGTCGGAAAGCCACTTAAATACATTCATTACCACTTTCTCCTATTTCTTATTCTTTAAATTAATAAGAAATTTGCATAAATTATTTATTTCGTGATTCTAGGTTTAATTCTTCCTTAAAATTTCCCAAAAAATAAAAATACCAGGACTTTAATACCCTGGTTTATCAAAATTTAATTTAATTTAATTTCTTATTTTAAGTATTTAAAGGACCCTAGCTCACCAACTTTTCTAAGGCCCTGCGCACTAGTTCCTCTGGTACCTGGCGGTTAATTTCCGCCTGCCCTAGGCTACGCGGCAATACCCAACGCAAAGCTCCCTGTAAATTCTTTTTATCGTGCACCATCAATTCTTGTAGTTTTCGTGGATCAGCTCCGGGAACATGAAGAGGCAAGCCCGTTCGTTGGAGCAATTCGCGTAAACGCTGAAATTCGCTCAAAGACCACCTGCCTAACTCAAGCGCTATCCAACCAGCTGCCAACATGCCTAGCGCTACGGCTTCACCGTGGCGATAGACCTGGTAATGAGTTAAGGTCTCTACCGCATGCCCTACGGTATGCCCGAAGTTTAAAAGGGTACGTATTCCCTCTTCGCGTTCATCTAACTTGACGATCTCCGCTTTAATGGCACAGCAACGGGCAATTATCGGCTCAATGACCTCCATGCTTAATACTAGAGCTTTTTCTACCTTTTCTTCCAAAAAGGCAAAAAACTCCGCATCCCAGATTACCCCGTATTTAATTACCTCGGCTAGACCAGCAATAAGTTCTCGTGCCGGCAGGGTTTTTAAGATATGGGGGTCAATGACCACCAGAGAAGGTTGGTAAAAAGATCCAATTAGGTTCTTTCCCTGAATATGATTTACCGCTACCTTTCCCCCAACACTGCTGTCTACCTGGGCCAGAAGGGTAGTGGGTACCTGGACCAAGGGTACCCCGCGTAAATAAGTAGCAGCTACAAAACCAGCCAGATCTCCAATGACCCCCCCGCCTAGAGCAATCACCGGTGAACGCCGGTCCAATTGCGCCTCTAGAGCGGCATCATAAAGACGACTGGCCCACTCTAGATTTTTATAGGCTTCTCCATCCGGTATAGCTACGCTTCGAACCTGTAGACCGGCTTGTTCTAAGCTGCTTTGAGTTAAGGTTGCATAATAATCGGCTACCGTAGTATTAGTTACCAGCAGTCCCTTGGGGCCCAGTCCGGCTTGTATAATCAGCTTACCCAGGTGCTTCAGACACCCGGCTCGAATATAGACCGGATAAGATCTGGGACCCAGTTCCACCTCTAAACACTGAGGTTCCGGTTTTCCTTCAAACATTACGCTAAACACCTCGTAGTAATAACTAATCAATTAAGATTTATTATAAATCAATTTAACCTTCTATTTCTTCCTTAATTTTTTGCTGCCACCAGGCATAAATTTGGTTTACCACTTCTTCTTGCGTACAATTTGAGGTATCCACATACAAATCAGCCCCCCGGTAACTGGTTTCCCTTTCTTTTAAAAGCTCTTTAATTCGCTCTAAAGAGTTGTCTTTTCGTAATAAAGGGCGAATACGACGGGATACACGCGATTGGATAACCTCGGGCGCAGCCTGTAAACAGACCAAATAACCGGTAGCTTTTAAGGCTCTAACGTTTTCGGGATTAAGTACGACCCCCCCGCCGGTAGAAATAACCTGGTTTTGTCTCCGAGCCAGTTTTTGCACCACCAGGGATTCCTCTGAACGGAAGCGAATCTCACCGTAACGATTAAAAATATCCTCAATTTTCAGACCAACGACTTTTTCAATCTCCGAATCCGTATCCATAAACTCTTTATCGAGTAAACGCGCCAAAGTCCTTCCCACCGTAGTCTTGCCCGTACCCATAAAGCCAATCAAAATCAAATTAGTTTTCAAAGGCTTCTACCTCACCTTCCGCAGGTATTCCCAATTATCGCGCCAGTCCTTCATTAGTTCTTCCATGGTATCCGCGGAAAATCTTTCCAGTACGGCCTGAGCCAGTACAAAGGCTACGGCCGCTTCCCCGATTACACTGGCCGCCGGCACGGCGCAGACATCGGATCTTTCTACCGCAGCTAGGGACGGCTCTTTGCTCTCTATGTCGATACTCCGTAAAGGTTGAAGTAGAGTAGGAATAGGTTTCATCGCGGCCCGAACCACTAATAATTCACCATTAGTAACCCCGCCTTCTAATCCGCCGGCCCGATTAGTCTCGCGATATAACCCGGCTTCCGATGAATAAAATATCTCATCATGGGCTTGAGAACCTCGCTCTTGGGCGACCTCAAAACCAGCCCCGATTTCTACCCCTTTAATTCCCGGGATACTCATCAAAGCTCCGGCCAATCGCCCATCCAGACGGCGATCCCAGTGGACATAACTACCTAATCCCGGAGGTAAACCCCAGGCTGTAATGATAAAAGTCCCACCCAAAGAATCACCTTCGGAGCGAGAAACATCAATTAATTCCATCATTCGGCGAGCATCTTCTGGGTCCGGACAATAGACCGGAGAAGTTTCGATTTTTTGACGCCAATCATCGATAAAAGAAGTATATACTGGTTCGGAAGAGTTCAAACTTAAATTCAGCCATTGTCCAAAGGCTTCCTGAGAAGCTTTTATGGCCCTTGCGGGGCCAATCTGTTCGACCCAACCGATAACGGTTACCCCAATCGCTTCTAATAGCTGTCGAGCAATGGCTCCCACGGCCACCCGGGCCGCGGTTTCGCGGGCGCTAGCTCTTTCCAGGACATTGCGCAAATCCCGATGTCGGTACTTTAACGCTCCCCCTAAATCAGCATGTCCAGGCCGAGGACGGGTTACCCGGCGTTCAGTAGTTTTGGTTCCGGGCTCTACGCCCATAACCGTAGACCAATTTTCCCAGTCGCGATTCTGGATTAAAAGACTAATCGGACTTCCCAGGGTAAGGCCTCCCCGTACTCCGGAAAGTAAAGTAACGCGGTCTCGTTCTATTTGCATCCGTCCCCCACGCCCATACCCACCTTGGCGTCTTAATAAATCCCGATTAATCTTTTCCGATTCAATTTGTAACCCGGCCGGTACCCCCTCCAGGATGGCGGTTAAGGCTGGTCCGTGTGACTCGCCAGCCGTT
>JAAYQE010000207.1 GCA_012519455.1 Syntrophomonadaceae bacterium | reverse complement strand
TTATCGGCAACTACTTTTAAATAACCTGATTCAATAATAGTTCCCGAGTATACCCCATCGCCTTTTTCTTTATTAACCGGCATTGATTCACCCGTAATAGCCGCTTGGTTTACATAAGAACTCCCTTCGGTTACCACTCCATCCACCGGTATCTTTTCACCTGGGCGAACGATAACCAGGTCACCTAGCTTTACTTCATCAGGGCTGAGCTCTATTTCCTCCCCATTACGAATTACTCGGGCCATATCCGGGGCTAACTCCAATAAAGCTTTTATGGCGGACCTGGTCTTCTCTAAAGCGATCGACTCCAGGTAATTCCCGAGCATAAACAAGAAAGTTACGATAGCGGCCTCCCAATACTCCTGTATAAATATGGCGCCAACTACAGCTAGGGTTACTAAGGCATCTATACCTAATATTTTATACCTTAAAGCTTGGATAGCGTTAATGGCAATTGGGAGGCCCGCTACCAAAGCAGCCGCGATCATTAAGGCATCCGATATGCCCAGGCCTATTTGCAAATATTTCATTACGACCGCAATAATAATGAGTAACCCGGATGATAAAACCCTTTGTCCTTTTTGATCCCTAAGCATATCGGTTACCCCCTTTCAACTCCCGTACTACCGCTCCACCAGCTCTTCCAATCAACTAAGTCTTCCCATGACTGCGGACCAAAGGGAAGTCATTAGTACAACAAAGCGAGGTCTACTTTTCAGCGAGTACGTCAAACCCTAATCTTTCGATCGTTTTCTTAACCTCTTTTCCATCATCTAAGCTTTCATCAAACTTCACTTTGACCTTACTGGCGTTGAACAAGACTTCAACCTCTTTTACCCCATCCATCTGTTTTACCGCGGTTTCAATTTTTCTTACGCAAGTCGGACAAGTTAAAGTTTCTAGCTGATAAGTTTTAATCGTCATAATAATCCCTCCTTTATTCTTTTACTTATGATTGGTTGTAGGCATCTTTACCATACCCGGCTTCATTGATTAATTCCTTGACCGGGATCAAATTTGATGAAAACAAACTGGCTAAACGAAAATTTTTTTTGACAAAGTCGATTATCTTAGTGTATACTCCTGTTTCGGGTGTCCAAAAAAAAGTACCCCAAAAATATAATATTTGAGGCAGGTTATAATGAGAAACATTGGAATTATTGCCCACATCGACGCGGGCAAAACAACAACAACCGAGAGAATCCTATATTTTACTGGCCGAACCTACAAAATAGGCGAAACGCACAACGGCGAAAGCGTCATGGATTATCTTCCTTACGAAAAGGAACGAGGTATAACTATTACTTCTGCAGCCACCAGTTGCACCTGGAAGGGAATGCAGATTAATCTTGTAGATACGCCCGGACACGTGGACTTCACCGCGGAAGTGGAGCGAAGCCTGCGCGTTCTAGACGGCGCCGTGGCTATTTTTTGCGGCAAAGGCGGAGTTGAACCACAATCGGAAACCGTTTGGCGTCAAGCGGATAAGTATCAAGTACCGCGCATTGCCTACGTAAATAAATTAGATGCCGTAGGTGCCGACTATTTTCAAGTCGTTGACCAGATGAAAAAAAGGCTGGGGGCTAATCCTCTGGTTATTAATCTCCCGGTTTTTCAGGAAAACAATCTGATCGGCTTAATTGATCTGATCAGCCTGAAATGTTTTTCCTTCAGCCGCCAATCGGGAGAAATGGATGAAAGGCCCATTCCTGATCATATGGAGAAAACGACTTCCCTCTATCGTCAACAACTTCTGGAAGCCCTGGCCGATTACGATGATGAATTAATGGAGCTTTATCTGGAAAATGAAATGATCCCAGATGATCTGGCTAAACATGTACTGCGCGCGCAGACTATTTCCGGCAACCTCGTACCGGTGCTGTGCGGCAGCTCTTACCGAAATATTGGGGTTCAATCCCTGTTAGACGCCATAGTTGATTATCTGCCCGCACCGCAAGAGTTAGATAAAATTACCGCGGTGGAGGCGGATACGGGTGAGGCGGTTCAATTAACGCCGGATGAAACCTCATCCCTAGCCGGTCTCGTATTTAAGATTGTAACTGACCGTCACGTGGGTAAATTAGCTTTTATCCGCGTCTATTCAGGCCAATTAGTAACGGGCGGCTCTGTTTACAATGCCACTAAACAGCGCTGGGAACATATTGGCCGGCTACTAAAAATGCATGCTAACCACCGGGAAGAAGTTGCTGCAATCAAGGCCGGGGATATTGGAGCCATCATTGGTTTAAAGGACGTAGGTACGGGTGATACCTTGTCCACTGAAGAAAACCCCGTTTTGTTAGAAAATATAGATTTCCCGGAACCGGTTATATCCATTGCTATTGAACCGAAAAAGAAGATGGATCAAATACGGGTAGCGGAAGCTTTGTCTAAGATTTCCGCCGAAGACCCCACGTTTAAAGTAACGGTAAACCCAGAAACCGGGCAAACCTTGATCTCCGGTATGGGCGAATTGCACCTAGAAGTGATTGCGGAGCGGTTAAATAGAGAATTCAAAGTAGAAGCGAATCTGGGCCAACCCCAGGTAGCTTATAAAGAAACGATTACTCGCGCGGCCCGGGGTGAATGCCGCTATGTCAAACAAACCGGGGGGCGCGGACAATACGCGCACGTTAAACTGAGGGTAGAGCCTAGTGAAGAATTTAGCGTTGAGCATAAAATTGTAGGTGGCGCAATCCCTCGGGAATATCTCCCCGCCGTGGAAAATGGAATTCGGGAGGCTGTGGAAGAAGGGCCCCTTAAAGGCTATCCGTTAATTAACCTCAAAGTAACGGTACTCGATGGTTCCTATCACGAAGTAGATTCCTCCGAACTAGCCTTTAAAATGGCCGGATCCCTGGCTTTAAAAGACGCGTTGCGTAATGCGGGCCCGAAACTATTGGAACCGGTTATGAAATTAGAAATAACTACCCCAGAGGAATTTACTAGCAGTATCATCAATAACATTAATAGCAAGCGAGGGCGTTTAGAGTCCATGGATGCCCACCAAAACATTCAAATTGTCAAGAGTTTAGTACCCCTCGCCGAGCTTTTTGGGTATTCCACATCGATTCGATCGATCACCCAGGGCCGAGCCGGCTTTAGTATGCAATTCTCCCATTACGAAGTTACCGGCACAGCCGTGTAAAGTAAGCAACCTGTTAGCCTGCCGCGGGGACGTTCCCTTTGGCTGGTTTAAATTTAAACCAGC
>JAAYQE010000253.1 GCA_012519455.1 Syntrophomonadaceae bacterium | reverse complement strand
TATATAGTAAATAGTTTCTGCATCAGGCGCTATATCAGGGAGCTTATCTAAAACCTTCTTTATGGAAGTGTCCGGATGGAAGGCTACATATTCAGTAGTCATTAGCCCCCCTGCCGTGCTTTTATCATACTCTAACAAATTCTCGATTTCCGATCTTTCCTCAGCTGCTAACATTTTAAGCAATCTTTCAGCTAACTCATCAGGTAGTTCTCTCAAAAAATCTGCTATTTCATCGTTTGACATTTCCTTTAACAGTCTCATCATATAATTATGAGGCACGTTGTTCAAAAAATAGAGGCGTAGGTCATGTTCTAATTCTTCAAGCACCTGAACCGCTTTTTCGGAAACGAGGCAGTTAAAAATGCATTCTCTATTGTGTTCGGGCAAGACTTCAAACAGCTCAGCAATATCAGTTGGGTGCAATTCTTCCAGATAATCCACCAGTATATCTATATTATTGTCTTCTATTAACCGCATTACTTCCTGGAGGATCAAATCATTTTGTGTCATATTCCATGTCCTCCTTTCACATCACCAATTCTTTGAGAAAAAACGTAGCTGCTCTAAAATAGACAGCCAGTGTTATGATATCAACTATTGTAGTAATAAGCGGACCTGATGCTATAGCAGGATCTATATGAAATAAATTTAACATTACCGGAATTAGCATGCCTATTAATGCTGACAAGGCTAATCCAATGACCATTGCTACACCTACAGTTATCCCGATATAAGGATTCCCCTGCCAAAAAAAGGCCACGATTGCAAATAAACCGCCACAGACAGTTCCTACTATAAGCCCTGCAATTGTTTCATGGATTAAGTTCCTAATAATATTGTCTCGTGTTAATTGTTCAGTTGCTAGACCTCTTACTGCCAGTGCAAGAGACTGTGTCCCTACATTTCCACCCGTATCCATTAACACTGGAATAAAAAACGCTAATGCAATAACAGCTTCCAAGGCGGATGAATACCCCTTTATAACATTCCCAGCTAATAAATCCCCTATAAGACAGACCAGCAACCATGGAATTCTCTTTCGAAAGGCTTTAATAGGAGAACTTGTTAAAACAGATTCTTCTTCAGCTGTTATACCTGCCATCCTGTGTATATCCTCAGTAGTCTCTTCTTTGAGTACCTCTAATGCATCATCTACCGTAATAATCCCCATTAGCCTCTCATTTGTATCTATAACAGGAACAGCAAGAAGGGAATACTTATCAATAGTTTTTACAGCAATCTCTTGGTCATCATCTACATTAACCGTTACAACCTTCTTATGCATTATGTCTTTTACTAACAAATTCCTCTGTGCACTGATCAATTCTCTTAATGAAAGGACCCCTACAAGCTTATGGTTTTCATCAACTATATAGAGATAGTATATTGTTTCTGCATGGCGTCCAAACTTTCTTACCATTTTTATAGCTTCCTGCACTGTAGTATCCTGGGGTATGTACACATATTCTGTAGTCATTATACCCCCGGCACTATCATGGGAAAGAAGAAGCAACCCTTTTACATTTTCCAGTTCATCTATTGACAACTTCTCTAGTACTTTTTCAACCTTATTTTCAGGAAGTACTTGCAGCAAGTCCACTATCTCATCTATGGACATCTCTCTAATAACTTTTTCTTTTTTTCCTTCCGGAAGGCCATTAATAATATCAATCTGTATTTCTGGTTCAAGTTCATCCAGTACTTCAGCAGCCTTTTGATAATCTATTAATTTGAAAAGATGTTTCTGGCTACTATTTTGTATTTCTG
>JAAYQE010000237.1 GCA_012519455.1 Syntrophomonadaceae bacterium | reverse complement strand
TTTAATTTTAATAATATATCCAAAATAATTTCCTTGGAATATACATCAATACCCCTTGTAGGTTCCCCTATAAATAATATATTCGGCATCATAGTAATGGCCCTTCCTATACATACCGTCTGTTGGTTGCCGCCGCTTAGTTCCTTTATTTTTTGATATATGTTTTTAACCTTAATGTTTAATTTGTCAACCATATTATTTGAATATTCCCTTATAAATCTATGATTCAGTGGCGATAAATTTTTAAATCTTGGATATTTAACAAATTCATCTTGTCTATCATAACATTCAAAAACTAAGTTTTCCCAAACGCTTTTATTTAAAAGTAACCCCATTTCTTTTCGATCATCAGGCAAAAGATAGACTCCTTTTTTAATTATGGAGTCTGTATTGCCCGGAATCATTTTTTTCCCATTATAAAATATTTTTCCGTTCATATTGTATATTCCCATTAACCCGTAGCCGAAAATTTCTTGTCCATGACCTGCCAAGCCTGTTATTCCCAGTATCTCTCCCTCTTTAATATCCAAATATATATTTTTATAGCTGTTATATCCATAGTGTACCTCTACATTATCAAAGGATAATATATCCTTTTCCAACAATTTTTTTCCGTGCTTTAGGGCTTGTGTTATTTCTTTGCCTATCATATCGTTTGCCATTTTATTAATATTAAAGTCTTCCCTGTTATATACCTTTGTAACTTTGCCATCTTTTAATATGGTTACCCTGTGACAAATCCTTGCTACCTCTTCTAGCCTGTGGGATATAAATATAATAGCAACCCCGTCCTCGGCTATGTTTTTTAAATTAGTTAATAATATTTCAGTCTCCTCAATGTTTAACGAAGAGGTTGGTTCATCCAATATAAGTATTTTCAGGTTCTCCTTATCTATTTCCCTGGCTATTTCCACAAACTGCTTAAACCCGGCAGATATCGATTTCACTTTAACACTTGGGTTAATATCTATTCCAATTTTTGATAATGACGATTTTGCATCTTCCCTATTTTTATCTACGTTAACCAAGGCAAAATCCTTAAATATTTTAGTCCTTTCTGTTACATTTTCCCTGTTTAATTTTATATTGCTGCTTACACTTAGCTCGCTAAGTAATGATAATTCCTGATGTACCATACCTATCCCATTCATTATTGCATCATATGAATTTTTAATATTAACTTTTTTATTGTTGATAAATATATCTCCCTCATATCCCCCGGTTTCTTTAATATGTTTACTGCCGAATAATATATGCATAAAGGTAGATTTACCGGAACCATTAGCACCAATTATTCCATGGATTTCTCCCTTCCTTAAGTTGAAATTAACCTTATACAATGCTTGAACACCGTTATATTTTTTAGAGAGATTTGCAACACTTAAAACATGATCCAAATTTTATTAACCCTCCAATAAAATATATGCAGGATAGATTCATCCCGCATATATTTTCATATGTTTTTAATAATATATTGATTCTAAAATCAGCAAAAAATAATTATCCGTATTTTCATCTATTGGTTCAAAATCAGCCCTGACTCCCATGGCTTCCTCGGAGAAACCATCTAAAAATTCCTTGTTTAAAATCTTTTCGTTTATTTCCAGATTATTTTCAATTATATATTTAGCCAGTTCAATCTCGAATTTTGGTATATACACTTGGGATGGCATAGCCCAACCGGATAATTTTCCGGTCATACCCGCTTCTCTTATTTTTTCAGTAATTAATTCATTTATTT
>JAAYQE010000206.1 GCA_012519455.1 Syntrophomonadaceae bacterium | reverse complement strand
AGATTACCAGCGGGAACCTATTATGTGAAAGTTAACCGGGACTATTATTACAGTGACATTGATTACCAAATAACGGTTAATTATGCCGCTGAGGATGAATCCTATGAAAAAGAATTTAATAATTCCCTGACCAAAGCGAACGGTATTCAGATCAACCAAACGTTAACTGGCAATTTGCAAAGTAGCGATGATGTAGATTACTATAAGTTTACAATTGGCGCAACTACTAGTGCCCATATAAACCTTAGGCATGAGCTAGTAGATTCAGGTAGCTGGGTGGTGACCCTATTAGATGCCGATAACCAGTCGGTGACTAAATTTACGGCAAGTAGTTATGAAATCAACAAGGATTCCTCCACCGTTAATCTTAGTCCCGGCAGCTACTACATAAAAGTTGTACGAGATTACTATATGAGTGATTTAGACTATTATTTGACTGTCTTTACGCCGCAGTATATTCCAGTCCAGTCAATAACTATTTACCCGAGTACTTTAAACCTTACTGTTGGAGGCAGCCCGGTAACCCTGAAGGTTAGCCTTAATCCTGCTAATGCTAGTAAACCTGCTCTGAAATGGAGTTCGAGTAATTCTCAAGTTGCCGTAGTAAAAAATGGTCAAGTAACCCCAATTGGCCCTGGTCAGGCGATCATAACCGTAGAATCAATGGAGGGTTCGGTTAGCGCTACCTGCACGGTATCGGTAAGTGAAAACGGCCCCAATTGGAAAGAACTTCCTGGAGGAAGAACTGTTGCCGGCAATTATGAATGGACCGTAAAATTCAATAAAAAAGTCGATCCCACAACTGTCCCTGGAAATATCTATGTAAAAAATGCACAAGGCCAAATCATGCTTACACCTTTACAAGTAATGCCTGATGGTCAATCGGTAAAAATTATTCCGCAAAATAACTATGCCAGTGGTAAATACCATATTTATGTTGATCCCAGGCTATCTTCCCAGGATGGTAGAATCTTAAAACAAGGTGTTCGCATGCAATTTTCAGTAAATTAATGTTTTGTTAACGAAAGTCAAGAAATGACCTTCCGAGGGCTTCGGCCTTCGGGGGGTCATTTTATGGATAGGTGTCTTCTGTGTTCGGCGGAATAAACTCGGCCTCTAGAAACGGTCCAACATACAGGCAAGCCCACAATCTGGAAGCAACATTTGTAAAACCCTAATGGTATAATCTTTCATAATAACAATTGTGGAGGCCTATCATGTGGATTTATTTTATCATAGCGGCAAGCTTTATTTTGATTGGTTTAGCGGTACATGTTTTTAAATGGTATTTTCTGATTGCTGGATATAACACCATGCCAAAAGAGAAAAAAGAAAAGGTCAATACCGAAGCTTTAGGGAGATTAATGGGGTTTTATTCTTATGCTAACGGTTTCGTGTTTTTGGTGACGGGCATTCTGTATGCCTTAGATATAAAAATTGGCATGACCCCAGCCATGGTATTTCTAGGTGTTTCTACCGTATACCTGCTGATCAAGGCCCAAAAGTATGACGGGAATCTTTTTGATGAAAAAGGAAAGCTGCGCAAAGGTGCCGGAAAAGAACTGGCAATTCCTCTGAGCATACTACTGGTGACCTTTCTGGTGGTGGCTGTTATCATGTTTTTTTCTTCTCAGCCCACCCAAGTTACTTTTTTAGAAGAAGGATTACAAGTGCATGGTATGTACGGTGAAATTTATGCTTGGGAGTCGATTGAGGAGATTGAATTGTTGGAAACGCTTCCTAATATAGAGATGCGGACTAACGGCTCTGCTTTAGGATCTCATTTAAAAGGCAATTTTAGGACAACAGAATTTGGTGCAGTTAAGCTGTTTGTAAATGGAAAAATACCTCCATTCGTATATCTTGCAAGTAATGGGAAAACCGTAATTTTTAATTTAGAAGATTCCCAGAAAACAGAAGATACCTATGAAGAAATTTTAAGGAGAACCAGATGATTGACTGCCAAAAAAAGCGGTAACCTGTTCTTTTATAGGCCCGATTCTTTATGCAGCGGATATCATCAGAATTTACTGCTGACTTTTCAGCGACAATGAATGGAGGTTTTATCTAGCTCAGTTTAATGAACCCTTCCTTCGAACCAGTTTATCTAGATAGTAAGTTATGATAACCCCAACGCCCATAATACTCAGATAGTTCAGTACTGTAGCGGCTGAACCAGAACGCTGCGCGCCAAGCCCTCTGCCTTCCGGATGCCTTGCTCCTCTCTCAGGACGTCCTTCTGCCTGACCCGTTTCAGACCGATTTACTCGCGGAGGCGGTTGACCTTTTGCAAAACTTTGACCGTCATCGGGACCTCTATCTTTAGCGGGAAGCATTTGCATTTGCCCTGGATTGACAACCATTGATAATCCAGCCAGTTTAGAGACGAAACTGGTAGCATAGATTTGATAGCTGCCAAATATCAGGATGGTTATTACCGCAATTCTGACAATAGCCTGAAGCAGCGTTTTTGTTAATTGGATCCCCAGCAAATTTTTTACCTGATTCATTACCCAGGGCCAATTCAGTCCAAGATGAATGCCGATGATAATAAGGCTAAAAAATGAAACAGATGTATGCGTCAGCTTGAACCACATCTCATTGCCTAGATTTATACCGGGAAATAGGGATTTTGAAATGACCACGCCCGAGAACATAATAAAGGTTACACAAACAAAAAGCAGTACATTCAAAAAATAGCTGATGCGTGTCTTGTTGGGCAGTTTGCGGCTAAAGACTTTTAGGGTTACAGATTTTACCCATCGGGCGTTCAACAGAAGATGTATCACCACAACTCCATAAATGGCTAATCCGACAATTTCGTGAAACATCGATCCGCCAAAAATTAAATGGTCGAACAGTAAAACAAAGGCAACAACCATTATTAGATCTATCCCCAATTTAACCCGGTTAACTTTCCCCACGCTGCTTTGCCCCCTTTTCATAGTATTGCGTTGCAATATTCCTCCCCCTTCTCCTTCGATAACGAATCAGGTTACCACAGCTTACCCATGCTATTTTCAATATTACCAAAAAAATACGTCCGGAATGTTTCCGAACGTAAATCATCCTGCCATATTTTAACTCTTCTGCATATACTGGAGAAAGATGATCCCTCAAGTTTAATAATCAAGAAAGGAGATGCTGCAGTGAAAAATTCTAAAATTATGCAGTCGAACCCTGCAGGAATAGCCGAGGCCGGTAACACTATCTATCGAGTACACGTTACTGATAGTGGATCAGGTCTGGGTCTATACACTGCTACAACCGGACCGGGCCATCCAGCTGGTCCTGGTCTGAATGTTTTGTATGGCGGGGGATCTCCCTGGACTACATTTAATACCATTCGTTCTTATACCAGCGGTATAGATTATGTTCAAAAATTAGCCTTGTCTGTAAATCCAGTGATTGTTCTGGGACCCTTTGGTACTCTAACCTCAATTGGTCAGACTGGCTTCCGGGCCACGTACAGTTTACCGGGCCCCGAGATCGGTGCTTCTAGCACGCCGGACGCCTTGACCATTATTT
>JAAYQE010000205.1 GCA_012519455.1 Syntrophomonadaceae bacterium | reverse complement strand
GGGCCGAACAAACGGCAATGGCCATGGAAGCACGAGCTTTTCGTGCCTTTCCGCAGAGAACTTATATGAAAAAACTAAGATTAAAAAAGATAGATTATTGTTTACAAATTGGTGTAGTACTTGTCAGTGTAAGCCTGCTGTAACCATGGGTATATTCGAAATCGAAGGGGATTTGTAAACAGATGCATATTTTTCTGACCGGTGAAATACAAATTGGGAAAAGCACGGTAATTGCTAAAACCCTTGCTTTATTGAGGACAACCCCGGGAGGCTTTAAAACCTACTTCGGTCCTGACCGAGGTTCTCCCGATAAACTGCTGTATATGAATCCTGCCGGCGAGCCAAAGATTTTTAGGGAAGAAAACGCTGTCGTGCGTTTTGCCGGAGACTGTCCACCCCAGGCTTTTACGAAAAAATTTGACACTTACGGTGTTGAGCTGATTCGGTCGGCCAGAATCAGTTCAAACTTGATTTTAATGGATGAATGCGGTGGCCTGGAGCGCGACGCTCTTGTTTTTCATAAGGAAGTTATGGATACTTTGAATGGCAGCATACCGGTTTTAGGCGTTATTAAACTGGCCAGCAAAGGTTGGACCGATCGAATCAGAAATCATCCAAAAGTGAAGCTCCGCACTGTTACCAAGGAAAACCGTAATCTTCTGCCCCAAATACTAGCCCATCAACTTGCTGTTAAAATAGGCTACAGAAAATTTTAGATGGCCCTGCTCTGATATACTTCCCGATAACTACAGAATACCTCATCAAGAAAGTAGCACACGTGTCAAATAATGTACACGTGTGTTTTTATTTGTCTATCAGAAAGTATAAATCCTTTCTGATAGATCTAAGTGCAACTAAGGCTTCCGCCTACGCCAAAGGCTTGGCACAAGCCAAGTTTTCGCGCCTGCATACTAAATTTAGACTTGACACTCGACAAAAAATGATATTATATATAAATTATATAGATTTTATCTATACTATGTCGAGTTATATCACGTCATGTCAATTTATATTTACGTTAATCATTAAAAAGTTAAAACACTAAGGTGATAAAATCATACATAACGAAGTAATTATTGATTCATTTTGCTAAATATTGTCATAGGAAGATGAAGGGCCTTTGAACAGATCGGTTTAACAATTTTGTAAGGAACAATTGAGTATAGATTCAATTAAATATTTTTTTCGTTTATGTTGGCTTATATACACGTTTGAGGGAGGAACTTGGTTTTGGATATTGACAAAATTTTGATGAAAGCGGCAGAAACATCGCCAACGGAAGAGGAAGCATTATTACTATTAAAAGCTAGTCATAACTATAATCAAGCTTTGAAGATTTTTACAGTTGCTTCTGAGGTTAGGGACCGTGAGGTTGGCCGAGTTTTTAAACTCGATGGAGAAATTGCCCCAATAACTCCCTGTAAAATTGATCCTTTCTGTAGATACTGTACTTTTTCACGCCAATCCTTGACTACAGAAGAAGTAATTGAAGGCTTGCATCTAGCCGAGCAAACTGGCATTACGGAGATTCGCTTGAGTGGCGGCGCGGATCTATCTAGTAACGGTTCAGAAATTGTTGAATTGGTTAACCAGGTAAAGAATTTAACGAGACTTCAAATAAATGTAAATGCTGGGCCCAGTTATTCAAGGGAAAATTTGCAGAAGCTAAAAGAACTTGGGGTTGGGGAAGTTGGTAGTTCACTGGAAACGATTAACCCGGAAGTTTTTGAAAGGACAAAACCTGGGGACAGTTTAAAGCGTAGGATGGAAACGGCCCGAGATATTAATGATGTATCCTTAAACCTACAAAGTATCATCATGGTAGGGCTGGGTAGTACTGATGAGGATTATATTAACCACCTATTCTTTCTTAAAAGATTATCTAATCTTACCCATCTACCTATTTCACGCTTTAATCCATTTAAAGGGACCTCAATGGAATCACACCGTAGGGCTTCACCATGGGAGGCTGCCAGGGTTTGTGCATTAGCACGTCTTGTTTTGCGCACCCCAGATATCCGTATTGCCGCCGGCGGCGGACCAGATGATATCCCACTATGGTTGCTGGCCGGGGGTAATCGGATTACATCTGTTTTTATCCATCAAAAAAAATGTGAGCCAACGCGTTTTTCGGGCGAAAATCCTACGCATATTGAACGCGATTTGCTTAAAAACCTGGAAGTTGTAAATCGTTCAGACCTTTGTAGGTCTTTTGCCGAAGAGGCAGGTTTTAAAGTAATACCATAAGTAAGCGAGGTCGAAGATATGATTATGCAAACAAAACTAATGGATTTGAGTATACCTGAGGGAATAAAATCCCTGGATAAAATTTTGGACGGTTATAAGGCTTACCAGACTTTAGTTGCCGCCTTGGATTTGCAGCTTTTTGACTGGTTAGATGAAAAAGGTGGGGCCGCTCGTGAGGAGATCATTGATGGTTTAAAAATTAATGGTATGTTTGCCCGTAGTTTTCTGCAATCCTTGGTGGAACTAGGACTCTTGACCTGCAGTGCTGAACGGTATACTAATGCTGCCTTAGCTTCAAGCTTCCTTGTAAACAAGAGTAAGCACTACCAGGGAAATTGGTTGCAGGTAAGCGCTGGGCAGAATTATAAATGGAACAATTTAAGTGAAATGCTTACTAAAGAAAAGTTTGAGATAGATACCTTTTCGGCAGGTCCCAGCGGGGACTTCATCAAGGCCTTAAGCCAGGGTTCTTTAAGAGGTGAACTCCAGACAGTTACCAAAGCCATTGCTGACTGGGAGGGTTTTTCTCAAGCTCGCCATGTACTAGACCTGAGCGGTGAACATGGTCTGTATGCAGTCGCTTTATGTCAGCTTAATTCGAAACTAGATGGGATAGTATTTGAAAAGCCTCATGTGGTGGAAGGTACTAAGGAATTTATTCGCCGGTATGGTTTGGAAAGACAAGTGCAGGTACAGGGCGGCAATATTTGTATGGATAAATTGGGAACCGGTTATGATATTGTTTTAATGTCCCATTTGCTTTACCAGTTCCGGGAAGATTTAGCATCAATTTTTAGCAAAGTGTTTACCTGTCTCAATCCAGGTGGACTGCTGGTCTCCAACCATTGGTTTTGCGGTCCGGGTTGCGGTGCGGTGGGCGGCCTGCAGGAGTTGGAAAAATCACTTCACAGTTTCGGGCACCCTCTTTGTCATCCAGAAGATTTTCAGGCCTTGTTCCAACGGACGGGTTTTAGGGTGGTGGAGGCTACCGAAGTTCCCAGCGTTTACGGTCCCTCGAAACTGCATCTTGCAGTAAAAGACCCATGTGCATCTAAGATTGAAATAATTTCTCATAATTGTTGTCAGGGTTAAAATGTGCCTTCCTTAATTTTGGCACTTTAGAAAAGTAGGTAGAGATTCCTTATTGATTTTAAAAATAAGTTAAGTTATTAAAATGGGGGAAATTATTATGAAACAATCTGATTACAGACCTGGCGCAATCCTAAGGGAAGTGACTGATCAACTCCAGGTTGCTTTAGGAGATAAAATAGATACTTTAACCGTGGAAAGAGTTGCAATCGGTTTATTTTTTACGGGCGTAAAGTTGAATACCGGTCAAGGCGGTCTATGTTTTACGCCAATTAAAAATATTCCTGGGGCTGTATGCTGTCCCAGTTCAGCTAGGGCAATGCCCAGTTCGG
>JAAYQE010000204.1 GCA_012519455.1 Syntrophomonadaceae bacterium | reverse complement strand
TCAAGAGACCTTAAGCGAGGAAAGAATAGAGTTTACGGAAATCATGGTTTACGGCACTCCACGACGTTTGGCTTTGTTGGTTCAAGGGGTGGCCGAACAACAAAACGAGAAAGTGGAAGAGGTTAAAGGTCCATCTCGAAAAGCGGCTTTTGATGCAGAAGGACGACCTACTAAGGCAGCTCAGGGTTTTGCCCGTAGTCAAGGGGTAGCCGTAGAAGACTTGGAACTACGCCAGACCCCGGCCGGGGAGTATCTTTTTGCCTTGAAACGAAAATCCGGACGGTCTACCCGTGAAGTTTTACCCGATCTTTTATCCGGTTTTATTACGGGGTTGAATTTTCCCAAGCCGATGCGCTGGGGGTATAGTGAAATGCGCTTTGCTCGTCCTATCCACTGGTTGCTAGCGCTTTATGGTACGGAGGTAATTCCTTTTGAACTGGGAGGCATTCATAGTGATCGGGTAACTTATGGGCATCGTTTTTTAGGTCAGGGAAGGATAACGCTAGAAAACGTGGATGAATACCCGGAACGCCTGAAAGAAAATTATGTGCTTGTCGATCAGGAGCAAAGAAGGGCTTTGATTCGCCGGCAGATTCAAGAACTAGCGCGGCAGGAAGGCGGCAAAGTAGATCCGGATGAGGACTTGTTAGAAGAGGTAACCTATTTATTAGAATACCCTACCGCGCTGTGCGGTAAGTTTGATGAAAAATATCTAGAATTACCTGAAGAGGTATTGATTACCCCCATGCGGGAACATCAGCGTTATTTTCCGGTCCGCGATCCTTCAGGCCAGCTCCTACCTAAGTTTATTACGGTGCGGAATGGAACTGGAGATCATCTGGAGGTAGTACGCGAAGGCAACGAAAAGGTACTGCGCGCCCGTTTAGCGGACGCCCAATTTTTCTTTGAGGAAGACTTGAAGGTACCGCTAGAGCAGAACGTAAAGAAATTAAGTAAAATCGTTTTTCAGGAAAGTCTGGGGATGATATCGGATAAGGTACAGCGAATCCGTGCCCTATCCGGTTTTATGGCTAACCGTTTGGGCTGGTCCGAAGAGAAAAAGAACAAACTAGATCGAGCGGCTTTACTGGCCAAGGCAGATCTGGTAACTAATATGGTTTATGAGTTTCCGGAATTGCAAGGGAGCATGGGGACTGAATATGCGCGACGGGGGGGCGAAAAACCGGAAGTAGCGCAGGCGATTCGCGAACATTATTTACCGCGGCATGCCGGGGATAAATTGCCGGCCACAAATCTGGGCGTGGTGGTTAGTTTAGCCGATAAGCTGGACACCATTGTCGGTTGTTTTGGCGCCGGGATTCAGCCTACCGGTTCTCAAGATCCTTATGCTTTAAGACGGCAAGCTTTAGGGATTTGCCGTATCATGCTGGAACGAGGTCTGGAATTATCCATGACCGCTTTAATTGAAGAAGCTTATCGCTTATATGCTGAAGCCGGGCAGGTTCGCTTAAAACTGACTCAAGAGCAGGTAATTCTGGAAATGAGGGAGTTTTTCCAATTGCGCCTCCGTAATCTCATGGGTGAACAGGGAATTGTTTATGATGTTCAGGAGGCCGTACTAGCGGCCGGTTTCGATAATCTACCCGACTTATATCGCCGCGCTCTGGAAGTGCAATCTTTCCGGCAGCGTCCTGAGTTTGCGGATTTGATTACCGCTTATACCCGGGCCCATAATTTAGCTCGACAAGCGGAAAGTGAAACCCTGGAGGTAACCACTTTTATCGATCCGGTGGAAACTCAGTTGTTTACCGCTTTACAGCGGGCTCAGAAAGAGGTGGAGGCGGCTTTAAGCAGTCAGGAAATTGCCCGTGCCCTGGAAAGTATAGCTACCTTACGGGAACCGATCGAGGAATTTTTTAACCGGGTCATGGTTATGGTTGACGACCCGGATGTACGCCGTAACCGATTGGCGTTGCTGGCTCAAATCTCACAACTGGCCACGAAAATTGCGGACTTTTCTCGGATCGTAATTGAATAAGATCGGGCTAGCTTTGCATAAGGCACAGAAAAATATTATAGATTATGGTATATTGATGATAGCTTAATATTAGTGGGATAGGGGGAATGTAGCATTAGGCCAGTGATTTATGTTATCTCTGATTCTTTGGGTGAAACCGCTGAAATGGTAGCACGGGCTGCAGCTAGTCAATTCGACGGAGGTCGCTCAGAGATTCGACGTATTCCTTATGTGAATACTTTGGAACACTTGGAAGAGGTGTTAAAAGAGGCCTATACGGAGCGAGCTGTAGTGGCCTATACCGTGGTTATGCCTGAATTAAAACTGCGTTTGCAACAATTAATTCAGGAAATGAACCTGACCGCGGTGGATCTGTTGGGTCCTATAATTGAGGCTTTAACTCAACACTATGGACTCACGCCAAAACTTAAGCCTGGTTTATTGTGGCAGTTGGATGAACAGTATTTTCGACGGGTAGAAGCGATTGAATTTGCCGTTAAATACGATGATGGTAAAGATTCACGGGGTCTACCCTTGGCGGATATTGTATTGGTTGGGGTATCCCGAACTTCTAAGACCCCGCTCAGTATGTATTTAGCCCATAAACGCCTGAAAGTAGCTAATGTTCCTTTGGTGCCTGAAGTACCTTTACCCAAAGAATTAATGGAAATATCTCCTAAGAAACTAGTGGCCTTGACCATTAATCCCACGTCCTTGATTGCTATTCGCAAGGAACGCCTAAAGGCGCTAGGTTTGAATGATAATGCTAGTTATGCAAGTATGGACCGGATTTACAAAGAACTAGAATATTCAGAGGGGATTGTGAAACGGCTGGGCTGCCCCGTAATCGATGTAACCAACAAAGCGGTCGAGGAAACAGCCAGTCGCATCCTTGAAATATATAACAAGGGGGAACATTAACCAATGGGGGAAGCAAAAAAATACGTTTACCTGTTTGAAGAAGGAAAAGCAGAAATGAAGGACCTCCTGGGGGGTAAGGGAGCCGGATTGGCGGAAATGACAAATATTGGATTGTCAGTTCCACCTGGACTCACCATCACCACTGAGGCCTGTATCGCTTATAATCTAAACCAAAAGCAATTTCCTCCTGGCTTGGAGCAACAAATACAAGAAAAGTTTCTCGTGGTCCAGGAACGATTAGGGAAGAAATTCGGGGATCCCCAGAATCCTTTATTGGTTTCCGTACGTTCGGGTGCTCCAGTTTCCATGCCGGGAATGATGGATACCATACTAAATCTAGGTCTTAATGATGAGACCGTTAAGGGGTTAGCTCAGCAAACGAATAACGAACGCTTTGCCCTGGATTGCTACCGTCGGTTTATTCAGATGTTTAGCGATGTAGTAATGAAAGTAGAGCGTGATAAATTTGAGCAGGTTTTGGAACGTTATAAAACAAGGCAGGCCGTTAAGCTTGATGCCGATTTAAGTGTAGAAAGTTTACGTTTGATTGTTGAAGAATTTAAGCAGGTAGTATTGAATGCTACTGGTCAGGAATTCCCTCAGGATACGCAGAAGCAGTTAATGATGGCAGTACAAGCGGTATTTGATTCTTGGGATAACGACAAAGCGATTCTTTACCGCCGCATTAATCGCATTCCCGATGATTTAGGTACTGCGGTGAACGTACGATGCATGGTTTTTGGTAATTCGGGTAATGACAGTGGTACCGGGGTAGCTTTCACCCGTAATCCTTCTACCGGAGAAAAGACGTTGTATGGCGAGTTCCTGGTTAATGCCCAGGGAGAAGATGTCGTAGCCGGGATTAGAACGCCTCAGACTATTAGCAGTATGCAACAGGAGTTTCCCGGAGTATTTGATCAATTCGTACATACGTGTAAGATTTTAGAAAATCATTATCGGGATATGCAAGATATCGAGTTTACCGTAGAAAAAGGAAAGCTTTATATGCTGCAAACCCGTTCGGCTAAGCGGACGGCAGCAGCCGCGATTAAAGCCGCGCTAGATATGGTGAATGAAGGTTTAATTACCCGGGAAGAAGCATTGCTACGGGTAGACCCGGCGCAGTTAAATCAGCTGCTCCATCGACAGATTGATCAGACCGCCAGTTTGAAGGAAATAGCCCGGGGTTTACCGGCTTCACCGGGAGCGGCTACCGGCCAGGTATGCTTCAATGCAGACGAGGCGGAACGTCTGGGTAAGGGCGGACAAAAGGTGATCCTAGTACGTAATGAGACAACGCCTGACGATATTCATGGAATTGTAGTAGCCCAGGGAGTTCTGACCAGTCGAGGCGGAATGACCAGTCACGCGGCGGTGGTAGCACGCAGTATGGGTAAACCGTGTATCTGCGGGGCGGAAAGTATCTCGATTGATTATGCGGCCAAAGTCTTTACGACCGGCGGCATCGTAATTAAAGAAGGAGATATTATTTCCATGGATGGCGGCACCGGTCAGGTGTTTGAAGGGGAAGTCCCCATGGTAGAACCCGGAGCCAGCCAGGAGTTAGGACAATTACTACAGTGGGCGGATGAAATACGGGTACTTAAGGTACGAGCTAATTCAGATACCCCGGAAGATGCGAAGAAGGCACGTGAATTTGGGGCCGAGGGAATCGGCCTGTGCCGTACTGAACATATGTTTATGGCTCAGGAGCGGCTGCCGTTAGTTCAGCAGATGATCTTGGCGGAAAATGAAAGTGATCGTGAGGCAGCTCTGGGACAGCTACTTCCAGTGCAGCAAAACGATTTTTACGAAATTTTTAAAGCCATGGAAGGCCTACCCGTTACTATACGCCTTTTAGATCCCCCTCTACATGAGTTTTTACCTAATGCGGAGGATCTTTTAGTAGAAATTACCAGGCTGAAGTATACCCAGGGAGCAGCTCAGGAAATCGCAGCTAAAGAAAAACTGTTGTATAAGGTAAGGGCCCTATCCGAATTTAATCCCATGTTAGGTCACCGGGGTTGCCGTTTGGGCATCACTTTCCCGGAGATTTACGCTATGCAGGCCCGAGCCATTTTCCAGGCAGTAGCCCAACTTGTTAAAGAAGGATGCAAGGTGTTTCCCGAAGTAGAAATTCCCTTGGTTATGGATCCTGAGGAATTATCCCTTTTACGGCAGCAGACCGAGGCCATCGCTCAGGAGGTTATGCAAGAGCAGGGAGTGCAATTTAGCTATCTGATTGGGACCATGATTGAATTGCCACGGGCTTGTTTGGTAGCGGATAAGATTGCCGAGCATGCTGACTTCTTCTCTTTCGGGACTAATGATTTGAGTCAAACTACTTTTGGTTTTAGTCGAGACGATGCGGAAGGTAAATTCCTGAGTGTATATGTCGAACGTAAGATTTTGCAGGATAGTCCCTTTGTCGTCATTGACCGGGATGGGGTAGGCCAATTGATGAAATTGGCGATCGAAAAGGGAAGAGCAGCTCATCCCCATTTGGAAATCGGTATTTGTGGAGAGCATGGGGGAGAATCGAATTCGATTGAGTTCTGTCACCAGGTAGGTCTAAATTATGTAAGTTGCTCTACCTATCGGGTACCCATAGCACGTCTAGCTGCGGCCCAGGCCGCGTTACGTTACCCGCAAAAAAGGGCCTAGCCCATTAATAATATCCATAACCTTCCATGGTAAGCAAAAGGCAACCGGTTTTTATACGGTTGCCTTTTTTTATAGTACAAAGGTTAAACTTAAAAGTAATCGAACTGAACTATTTTATATATGGTACCGCGCAGCTTCTTTAGGATAAGCGGATCCAGCCTGGGCAATACGCCAAAAAGGATCCTGT
>JAAYQE010000001.1 GCA_012519455.1 Syntrophomonadaceae bacterium | reverse complement strand
TTCTCCATGTTTATATCTCAGGGCCCCGTCAGGAGCCATAATTATAGCAATAGCACCGTCAGTACGCTCGGTGCGTTTTTGGGATATTTCGATCATCTATATAGCATCTTTAAAACAGAAGATGAGGCCCAGATAAAGAGCCTCATCCAGCAGTTTGTCCATAAGGTTATTATCCACAAAGAAACCGTGGAAGTTATATTTAAAATAACTCTTACTGATGGTAATAAGAGTTTAGTTACCATTGGTGGAGGTGAGGGGAGTCGAACCCCTGTCCGAAAGACTGACCACAGCAGCTTCTCCGAGTGCAGTCTGCGTATTAGTATTTCGCTCCACTTTGACTTTTCGGTACGTTTGACCTAAAGCCTCCTCCAACCGGAAGGTTGGTTACGCCGCCCACAGACGGGCTACGCTGGAGCTATCTCGATAGCTTTTGCCTTACAGCCTCCGAGAATTGGCTGCTGGCTAGCCTGCTAAATGACGCCCTGGCCCTGAATCACAGGCGAACCCAGGCAGGACGTAGCTGCCTTTAAGCAGCTAATGCGTAATTTTCGTTTGCAGTTATAAATTTTCCACCGTATTACGGGCTAGTGGGATCCCGACTCGCTACCACTGCCATCAATGTCCCCCGTCGAAACCAGTACACCCCCATGTAAAATTGATCTTTTCTTCTTAAAGTATCTTAAGTTTATTATAACATAGATTGTTTATTTCTCAACCGATACCCAACGGTTAAAACCTATCATCAAAAAGTCTAAATGATCCATCCTTCCGCATTAACCATAATAATTAGCCTGGTAAGATATATTTAAGCAGTTTCAACCTCCACACCTAACGCCTCACTACCAGCCTTTTTCCTGTTCTCGTACCGTACGCCGTATTTCTCGTTGCGCATCGCGTTCTGCAATAGCCTGACGTTTATCATGTAACTTTTTCCCTTTCGCTAAGGCCAACTCAATTTTCGCCTTCCCCCGCCTAAAATAGATGCGCAGGGGAATCAGGGTCATGCCCTGTTGTTGCACCTTACCAAATAATCGGTTAATTTCATGGCGGTGTAATAATAACTTCCTCGGCCGCCGTGGGTCATGGTTAAACCGATTCCCTTGCTCGTACGGACTGATATGAAGATTAACGGCAAACACCTCTCCGGCTCGTACTTCTGCATAACAATCCCTCAGGTTCGCCTTACCGGCCCGCAGTGATTTAACCTCAGTCCCGGTTAGTGCTATCCCGGCTTCCAGTGTTTCTTCAATGTGGTAGTCATGACGAGCCTTACGGTTTTCGGCTACGATTTTTTTTCCCTCTTTTTTAATTGCGCCGGCCATCATACCACCTCCGCTCCAAAAACACGATTCGTCACTTTGTTTTTACATATCCTGGAATATAGAACAGCGCTTAATCATTATACTAATTGCCGCAAAAAGTGTCAACCAACCGTTTCCATTCCTGCTTGGATTTAACCTTTCTTAAAACCATCCCCCACTAAGATTTTACTCATAGTTCCATTCCGTTGCCTTACCCGACCAACTCAAAATCAACTTGGCGCTGGTCCACATCTACCCGTACCACTTCTACCTCTACCGCATCGCCAATCCGGAACTGACGCCGAGTGCGTTCCCCAATCAAAGAAGGTGGCGACGGTACATACACATAATAATCATCATCGAGCGAAGCCACATGAATCAAGCCCTCCACCAGGTTATCTAGTTCTACAAATAACCCAAAAGGCGTAACTCCAGAAACAATTCCCGGCCAAATCTCTCCCAGATGTTGTAACATATATTCTACTTTTTTCATTTCTACACTTTCACGTTCCGCTTCTTCCGCTACTCGCTCCCTTGCCGAAGAATGTTCTGCTATCAAGGGCATTGATTCCGCCAAGCGGGCCAGGGCTTCATTACGGGACCACAGCCCTGGTTCTCCTCCCACTTCTTCCGAAAACTCGCCTTGAGCTGCACGACCTAGGAGGTAGTTGTTTTTTCCCTCGGATTTCCCGTCTAACCAACGTAAATTCAAATGATCTTTCCAGGATTCGGGCCAGAAATACCCTTTACGCGGCACCGTATTTTGCAAAATACGGTGGACGATTAAATCCGGATAACGCCGAATGGGTGACGTAAAATGCGTATAATATTTAACCGCCAAACCAAAATGACCGGTAGGCGCTGGGGCATACCGAGCATGTTGCATAGAACGTAATAAAAGGGTGTTTACCACTCGCTCTTCGGGACGACCCTCTACCCGTTTTAATAACTTTTGAAAAGCCCGGGTAGTGATTTTGGTCCGGGGCAAAGTATAACCGAGAGCCTGTAAAGAACGACTCATTTCTTCCAGTTTAGCCGGATCTGGATCGTCATGAATACGATAAAGCCCCGGCAATCCCTGACTGGACAAGAACCAGGCTACCGTTTCATTGGCTGCCAGCATAAACTCCTCAATAATCTCATCGGCTGCCGAACGGGGATAACGATATAAATCTATCGGTCGGCCCCAATCGTCGAGACCTACCTTACACTCCGGCAAATCAAAATCTAAAGCGCCTCGATTGAAACGACGTTCCCTTAAAATTTGCGCAAGGCGTTCCATGAGCAAGAAATCTTCTACTAAATTCGCATAGTGGCCTCGCGTTTCAGGATCTTGGTCGACTAAAATTTTCCGTACTTGGGTGTAAGTCATTCGCTCTTGGGTACGAATAACCGAAGGAAACAAAGCAAAGGCTACCCTTTTCCCGGAAGGATCAAACTCCATAAATGCGGAAAAGGTTAAACGATCTACCTGAGGATTAAGACTGCAAATGCCATTGGAAAGCTCCGGAGGCAACATGGGGATAACCCGATCCACCAAATATACACTCGTCCCTCGTTTAAATGCTTCCCCATCTAAAGCCGTACCCGGGCGGACATAATGAGCAACATCTGCAATATGCACCCCAAGCAAATAATTCCCGTTAGTCAGGGAAGCAATGGAAACCGCATCATCTAAATCTTTGGCATCTTCCCCATCAATGGTTACTACTTTTAAAGAGCGTAGATCAAAACGCCCGGCGAGAAACTCCGGCTGAACTTCCATAGGTACCCACTGTACTTCGCGATTCACCTTCTTAGGAAACTGTTCGGGAAGATCGTATTTACGTACGATCGATAATA
>JAAYQE010000203.1 GCA_012519455.1 Syntrophomonadaceae bacterium | reverse complement strand
TGGGGATAGATAGCGATACTAAAGCTCCATTTACCTGGTAGCCAGTTTACCAATTTTTCTACTACAATGTCTGCGCCCTCTTTTCCAGAAAACGGTAGAACCATAGCTAGAAAACGGTCGCTTAACTCTATTACCGTATCTATATCCCGCAGTCGGTATTGAATATAATTGTCAAGTTCATCAAGCTGTTCTGCTGCGGGGATCTCCTGTTTGGCTAATACTAGGGCTAGTTGGAGGTTCCCCCTTTTAGCGCGGTTTATTTCCTTTTTTAATAGGTTTTGAAGGACCTGCAAAGGTAATTGTGTTTTGCTTATTCCTGGCCCTATGAGCTTCATTATTCGACGTTCCAGCTCGTCCATGGAAAATGGTTTGCTTAGATAATCTACCGCACCCAATTCAATAGTACGTCTAACGAGGGTAATATTAGTTTCACCCGTAAGCATCATAACCGGTATATGTCGGTAGCGAGGAAGCTCCTTAATTTTTTTCAGCAGTTCCAGGCCGTTTAAGCCTGGAAGATGGATATCGATAATTAATAGCGCAAAAGCATCAGGTTTTAGGCTTACCTTGTTGAGTGCTTCTTCTCCACTAGAGGCCTCCTCAATCAGGTAGCCTTTTTCTTTTAGAGCCTTTTTAACCGTAAATCTGGTTAAGCTTGAATCTTCAACTATTAAGATTGATTTTTCCTTAGAAGTTATTTCCATGGTCTTACCTTCTTTTTTAGTAAATTTCAACTATTAATATTTTATTCGACATATTGAAATATTTTCCTCTATTTTATTACATTTTTTATCTTTTTTAGATAAATCGTTACACAACTGTTACAAATCTTTAATAGTGTATACATAGTATTCCCCTATACTGCCCATGGAGGGAGGGGGAAATGATGCGGCCCAGAATACGGCAATGGTCGGAGGTTATAGTGGAAAAAAGCCTGCTAGTCATTGCTTTATTTACCATAATAGTTATCACCTTGATTACCTGGTTTGTGGTAAGTGCCGGTTACCCGGTTTTAAGCGAAGTAGGAATCTGGCAGTTTATTAGCGGGACGAAATGGCATCCAACCGATGGAGAGTATGGTATCTGGCCAATGATTGTGGGCTCAGTTTTAGTGACGATAGGGGCTTTAGGTATCGGTGTTCCTCTGGGAGTGATAGGAGCGATTTTTTTGGCTGAGGTAGCCCCACCGAAAGTAGCTAGGGTTATCCGATCGGCCGTTGAATTGCTGGCCGGTATCCCCTCAGTTGTATATGGTTTTTTTGGATTAGTAGTAATTGTTCCTTTTCTTCGAGAATTCCTGGGAGGTTCGGGTTTTAGTGTAGTGGCTGGTTCCATTATTTTGGGGATTATGATTTTACCTACGATTTTAAGCATTTCCGAAACGTCTTTACGGGCAGTACCTCGAGAATTCAAAGAAGGCTCATTAGCTCTGGGGGCCAATCACTGGCAAACCATAAAATGGATTTTCCTCCCGGTAGCACGCTCTGGTATTTTGGCGGCAATAATCCTGGGAATGGGCCGGGCTATTGGAGAAACCATGGCGGTTATCATGGTAACTGGTAATGTAGCCCTTGTCCCTCACGCACTTTCTGATCCTATCCGCACCCTGACCGGGAACGTGGTAATGGAAATGTCCTATGCTTCTGGGAGGCATCAGCAAGCCTTGTTTGCTACCGGGATAGTACTGTTTTTCTTTGTGATGCTTTTAAATCTATTAATGCAGGTGATTTCACGTAGAAAGGTAGATCAGGCATGAGAACTGCGGCTCGTTTAGAAGAAAGGATCTTTTTGAGCTTGCACTGGGCAATCGCGGGCCTTACCCTCCTGATTTTGGCGGGGATCTTGTGGCATATTCTCCGTAACGGGATCAGTACCGTAAATCTGAGTTTTTTACTGGAAACTCCCCGGCAGATGGGTAAAGAAGGCGGTATTTTACCCGCTATCCTAGGAACTATTTACCTGACTATCGTTTCCTTGACCATAGCTATTCCCCTAGGGGTGGGGACCGCTGTTTACCTGACGGAATATGTCTCCTCGGAGCGCTTGGTACGGGTGATTCGTTTTGGAACGGAGTCACTAGCCGCGGTACCTTCAATTATCTTTGGGTTATTCGGTTTTGTCTTATTTGTAATAGCCTGGGGATGGGGTTGGTCCGTTCTATCCGGTGGACTAACTTTAGCCCTGATGATCTTGCCCACGTTAATCCGGGCTTCGGAGGAAGCCATCAAAATGGTTCCGGCCTCCTACCAGGAGGGAAGTATGGCTCTAGGGGCAACTAAATGGTACACCATTCGTAAGGTAATATTACCCGCTGCTAT
>JAAYQE010000241.1 GCA_012519455.1 Syntrophomonadaceae bacterium | reverse complement strand
TCTAATGTAATAGCTGTAATGGTAACAGTTAATGTTTTGCCATCTGCAGATAACTGGGCAGAACCAGTCATTGCCTCACTACCAGAACCACCGGCAATAGCAAACGGTGTGGCAAAATCACCTATTGCTAATTCGTTGGCAAAGTCTAGTATGTCTAAGTTGCCTACTGCAGCTCCACCTGCGGTTAATCCAGCTACTGCTGTTGTAGCAGGATCAATGGCTTCTGAGAATACGAAGGTGATAGTGTCATCTACTTCTGCACCAGCACCACCTGCAACATCAGCAAGCGTTACGCTATCTAGTGTAGGTGCAATACCATCTGCAACTGTTACAGTAATATACGCTGTTTTTCCGTTTGCAGTGTATGCAACGATACGGAATGAAGCATTTTCCTTAGTAAATGTAACGTCGCTCGATGTATCAGTGATTGTTAAGGAACCAACTTGTGGAGCCGCTAGGGCTACGGAATCGTCATCTGCTGCATCCGTTACTCCGTTAATCGAAGCGAAACCAAGATTGAAATTAGCCGCAGTATCACCTAACAAATATCCGCCAAACTGGTCTTTAATCCATAGATATACTTTCCCCGTCCCCACATTTGCTGCAATATCAGCGGCATATCCGGCAGCATTGGGAATGGTTATAGCTGTTACATCATTGGCTCCTGCTGTGCCGTATGCAGCATCTTTAAATGCCAAGGATTGTGCTTTTAGGTCTTCCTTAGATACCAATACATTTTTAGTTATAGTTGATACACCATCATCAGCATTGAAGATAACATTTAAGGTAACCGTAGTATCCTCGGTTATGGCAGCATCGGTTCCGCCAACGTACCATTTCCCGGCTACCTTTGCAATATCAACAGCTGTGCTGTCGGAAGTCACGCTCACTATCTCAGATGAGGGGATTGTATAGTTGTTACCATTGGCATCAGTTGCTGTTATGCTTATTTCCTTAACGTATCCGGCTGCAACTTCAGTAGCGTTTATATCACCATCATCAGCATCAGCATCCGCACCTGCTTTATAAAGGGTTGCGATGTCGGCAACGGCATAGGTTAATCCTTCCGAGGTGTTGGCTACCACTGTAAACGGTATTGAGAAGTAATCTTTCACTGTGCTGTCGGAAGTTTTTACTAATTCAACTTTAAGCGTAGCTGTCCCAGCCTCGGTAGCCGTTACAGTTACAGTAGCTGCACTTTCATTTGTGCTGTTACCAGTTTTGGTTATTGCTGTAGCACTATTTAATACTGTATAGTTTACTTGGTATGGCCCGTCTGAGGCTATTGCATTTCCATATTGGTCGGTTACTGTGAAACCTATTGTTGTATCAGAACCTACTATTAGATTTGTATTGTGTTTTGAATTTGCTGCTATTGCAACTTTGGTTGCTACGGGTGCTGCACCTGCTGTGACTGTAATAGTGTCATAAACTGTCCCAGTTGAGCTAGTTATGGTAATTGTTGTTTTTGCATCTTTTGTTGCACCGGGGGCAACAAGTATTTCCAGTTTCCCAAAGTTAGCATTGCCAGGGGTAGGGTTAATTAAAAGGGTTCCGGCATTTGCTACAACAGATGGGTTGGAGGAAATGATATTGTAAGTTCCACCTGCATAATCAGCTGGCTTTAACACTTTGCCATAGTTGTCTTCTACAGTCATGTCAACATAAGCTGTGGTTCCTGCTGCAATTGTCTTGGCTTCTTCTGCTAAGGTCATGGTAGCTACTACACCAGCCGCAGCGTTTACTTTAAATGTCTTGATTACAATTTGGCCAGTTGAGGGAATAGTAATTTTGATTTTTGCATCCCCTGCTGTAGAGCTAGAGAGGTTAAGCAACAATTTACCGGAAGCATCTGTTGAAATGCCGGTAATGTTTGTTAAGTCTATTTCTACACCATCGTTAGTCTCAATAGCTGCTTTATTTGCGCTGCTAGCAGTTAATGTGTAAGCGTCTCCGTTATCATCTTTGGCAGTGTAGCCCATTACTACACCTGTTTGTCCTACAGTAATTCTTTCTGCATTTGCCGGAACTGTAGGATCATTAAGGGTAATGGAGGCTAAAGCAATAGTAGTTAATGTTATGTCTTTAATGGCTTTCACATCGGGGTTAGCAGTCAAGTAAACGGTAAATTTAATTACGTCATTAGCCGTTTGACCGGACATATCAATGTTTCCAATATTTGTTACAGTGGTGGTCACGTTTGTCTTTGTGGTATTGTTATATGCCGTTACTGTTAACGCACTTCCTGCAACAGTCATTTCTTCCCCATACTGGTCAAGTACAGTATATGCTAAAGATTGACTGGGGGCGACCTGAAGCCTATTTGTGGTGATTTCAATAGTACTAGCTACTAATGCTGCATAATCCGTTACAGTAACGGTAAACTCTTGTTCGCCCTCAGTAAATGTTACTTCATTATCTTCGCCAGGTGTCATGGCGTCAACAGTGTATTGTTTTACGTCCCCGTTGTCGAATGTTACTTCGATGGTTGTTTTGTTAATAGCACTAAAGAACAATTGTTCTGTATATTTAAAACCCCGCAAACCCGCATGGTGCCAAGGCTTGGGGGGTTCTTAACTTTCCATTGTAGTTATTCAGGTAATTATTAGTGGTAGGTTCCATAAGGTTAGGAAATATAAGCTTATTATTAACTATGGTTTTCCAAGGTTTTTGTTGAATTTGCAACATATTAGGAGAAAACCCCAGGCCCGTAGGTCACTGGAGTATAATTATTCCTGGTGTTTATTGGATATATTTTTTTACCTCGTCAAGATTTTCGAAATCCAAAACCCTATCAAGAATTACATCAAGTGTTGGTGCATCCAGCTTTGATATTCCCTGTTTCAAATCCTCGGGCACAAAGTCGAATCTTCTCACCAAAAATTTAATCACTGTTCTTGCAAGGGCCTTAGTCTCACCCTTCTCAAGACCCACCTCTATTCCCCGTTCCATGCCCTCTTCCCTAAACGCTTGTGCTAAAGTCATCACCTTTTCACTCCCTTCAGGATAGGTGGTTTCAATTTTCTTAACCAATTCGTATAAATCATCCTTAGTAAAATCCGGCCTGGCACTGAAAACATATCTCATCAATATTTCAAAATATTCTAGTCCCGTCTCTTTATCCTCAAGCTCCTGCAGCAAGGCAACCGCTTCTAATACAATCTCCCAAATAGCGCTAATACCCTTTCTTTGGATGTCCCGCATTATCATCACTGTTATTCTGGTTATTACGGCACCCTTTATTTCTTCATCAGTAAACCTTGAAAGGTCAAAAAGCAAGTATTGGTAATTAGGGACTAGTGCCCGAATATCCTGGGGGAGCTCATCATACCCTAAAATCATTTCCCCTAAGGTGGGTTTTATGTTCCAGCCCTCTTTGCCATGGTATACTACCAGTGGAATAATTATCGGCAACTGGCCGGTTTCACCAATTCTGGTGTCCCAAACTCTTACCGTGTATTTTAGGAGTTGGAAAGCAACATCCCGGCTTGGGTAGCTTTTATGTTCAAACAGGAGATAGAGGTAACCTTCCCGATTATTGATGTTGGCTCTAAAAAGCAGGTCAGAAAAACCCTCCTTGAGCTCTTCATCGATATAGCTATCTTTTTGTGGCTCTAGTGTCTCTATATCTATTATACCCATGATTTTCTGTGGCAAATAATTGTTTAGAAAATCCTTGGCTACGGCCACGTCGCCAAAGGTCTTTTTGAAAAACTTATCGTGCGGATTTTGGATTTTCACTCCATCACCTGCCTATCATCATTATATCTTGTAACTAAGTATTATACCATAAAAACAGGCTCCTGGAATAAATAATTTACAGATTATTCAAAAGCCCGTCCACCTCCCGCTTGAAACCGTACTTCATTAGATATTCCAGTAACGCCCCCTCCATCACTTCCCGCTGGGAGAGGTTCTTTTCCTTGCAAAATTCAACGGCAAGCTTGGCCACCATATCGCTCATATAAATAGCCTTGGTCTTTACCTCTCCTGGAATGGCGTATCTTGGAATAATGCCATCATCCCTGGTGCCGGTGAGCAGCTGGTACAGTTCATCCCGGTTTTCGTAGAGATAGCGGAGGAAGGGCAGATATTCCCCAAGCCCCTCCGGTAGTTCCCCGCCTGGTTGAACAGTTGGCACTGGTAGCGGTTGACCGATTGGCTCCAGTATGGGCAGGTTTGGTTCCTGTAGTGGCTCCGGTACATCAATCCTGCCCACGGTCTTGACGTAGTTGTTTTTATGGATGTTCCACTCATAGCCCTTGGTTTTCATATACTCAGCCATTTCCCGATGGTCGGCAAATCCCTCTTGTCTCGCCACCATTCTTGGGTCAATGCCCTCAACCTCAAAAGCTGTGATGATACTGGCGACCTTGGTTGGCGCATAGCTTTTGGGATCTGGTTTTTCCACCCTGTTCTTCCGGGGGAAATACTGCCCTTGCTGGCTGTCAAAAGCAAAGT
>JAAYQE010000202.1 GCA_012519455.1 Syntrophomonadaceae bacterium | reverse complement strand
CGCTACCTTTATTTATTTTGAAATGAAGATTTTAACGAAAACGGAATCGTCTAGCCCATCACCCGCACCCGCACGTATCCTACAAAAGGAATATTAACCGGACAAAAATAGCTGGAAATTTAAATATTAACCAGCAATCAAAGTATGCTCTGGGTTTTTATTAATGATAACGGGAGGGTTTGGAATTGTATCCACGATTGTAGGCATATTGCCTATCATAAGGGGGTCGGGAACTGATTTATTGGGATTAGTGTTGTCTATTATTCTTGTCCTTGCTGGATTAAGGTTAATAACACTTAAAAAACAACGTTCGTAGAGGAAATGTAAAATTTTATACTTTTAGATATAACTATCAATAAAGGAGTAGTCCAATATGCAAGCCTATAAATGTTCTCGGAGGTTACTTTAAACGCTTAAGTATAACGACTTCCTCTTCCTGAACAGATAAACGTTTATCGATTCTTTTAATATCTTCCCAAACGTAACGAAGCTCATTTTTTATCAAAGTAACGTCTTTTTGAACTGCCTGTAGACCTTGCTCAAGAGCCTTTTGATTTTGTTCAAGAGCTTTTTGACCTTGCTCAAGCGCCTTCTGTCCTTGCTCAAGAGATTTCTGACCTTGCTCAAGGTTACCAACTCGTCCATTAAGCGTCTGAAGTTCGCCCAGGATTTGTTTAAGAATCTGTTCCATGGTTATCTCCTTTTATTAGGTACAAATTAATTCGGTCATCGATCAGAGTTTCTTAATCATCAAAACTATAATACCAATTAATGGTCCTAAAGGCAATCTGAAATAAAGGGTTCCGGAGAAATCTTCGGGAGTCTTTTTTAACTTTCAAGCTTTAGTATCAAGAGAGGGGGTATCCGGTTAAATTATAAGGAACATCATAATAGATGAGGTGAATACTATTATGTATGATAATGATTTGTCCGCTTCTGATTCAGCGTACGTTCCCAATACCAATGATCATGAAATCTATCCCTCATTCAGTAAATTCACCTTCCGTCCACGCCGGGTAGTTTTTTATCCGAAGGCCCTGGACTATCCCCTGGGGAAAAACCTCTACGAACGTTTTCGACGTGAAGAAATCCCCATTGAAATAACTAACCGAGTCCGGCCGATTTATGGTAATCCCCGGCAGGTTTTTCTAGAGGCTAAACGCACCCTGGTGGTTGGGGTACGTAAGGATCTCCGCTTTCCGACCTGTAAACCATCCGCTGATTATCAATTCCCGCTAACTTCTAGCTGTCCGGGTCAATGTGAATACTGTTATCTTCATACTACCCTTGGTTCTCGACCGTATGTCCGAATATATGTTAACCTGGATGAAATATTAAATCAGGCCGATCAATTAATAGTCCAAAAAGTCCCAAACATAACTACCTTTGAGGGTGCCGCTACTTCCGATCCAGTTCCCACAGAAAAATACTCCCGTTCGCTCCAGCAAACGATTGAGCATTTTTCCAATCAGGAGTTCGGTCGTTTCCGATTTGTAATCAAGTTTACCGAGGCCGACAATCTGCTTAACCTGGACCACCGGGGCCACACCACTTGGCGCTTTAGCCTTAATACAGAACGAATTATTAAACAATATGAATTTGGTACGCCCCGTCTCACCGAGCGGCTTCAGGCCGCAAAGCGGACCGTAAATGCTGGTTATCCTCTGGGGTTTTTGATTGCCCCTATTTTCCTCTATCCCGAATGGCAGAAAGAATACTCTGAGTTATTGCACCAAATCGCACGGTCACTCCCAGGCGTGGCTCCCACCTTTGAACTGATTACCCACCGTTTCACGCCCCGGGCCAAAAAGCAAATCTTGGAGCTATGGCCGGCTAGTACTCTACCACTAGACGAGGAACAGCGACAATATAAATACGGTCAGTTCGGTTACGGCAAGTATATTTATCCAAAAGAAACGATGCCGGAAGTAAGAAGATTTTTTGAGGAAAATATCCGGGGATTATTTGGAGCAGGTCTGGTTAGTTATCTGGTGTGAAGTAGGGAAGTGTTTGATTAAGAAACCTTGAATTTAGTTAAATTGTGGCTTTCTTTTTTCAAGGAATGCCCTGAATCCCTCTCTAGCATCAGCAGTTTGGGCAGCCATTACCAGACCACGTCGATCCTCTTCTAACTGAGCTTCTAAACTGGTCATCAAGGCTCGATTTAAGTTTTGTTTACCTATAGCAAAAGATTGCCTTGGGCCTTCAGCCAGTCGCTTAGCCAGTTCCCAGGTCGCTTGTTTTAGCTGCTCTGGCGGAACAACCCAATTAATTAAACCCCATTCTTTTGCTTCTTCAGCCGTTAATAAAGGATTGGTAAAAAACATTTCACAAGCTCGTCCCCATCCGACCAGCAAAGGAATGGTTAAGGTCCAAGCTCCATCCGGCACCAAGCCAATTCTAGTATATCCTTGGCTAAACTTGGCTGAAGATGAGGCAATTCGTAAATCACAAGCTGCAGCAAGACTCAAGCCGCCTCCACCAACACCACCATTTATACAGGCAATGACCGGGTGTGGCATCCTTCTAATTTCGATAACCGCCCGATTCAAATATTTAGTTATTTCATGACAACAATAAGGTGCTCCTTTAGGATTGCTATCGAATTCTTGAATGTCCCCTCCTCCACAAAACGCAGCACCGGCCCCGGTAAGAATAACTACCCGCACCTCCGGATCACTAGAACATTCTTCCAAAGCCCGTTCAACTTCTTGAGTTAAAGTGACATCTAATGCATTAAAAGCCTTTGGTCTGTTGAGGGTAATAGTAAAGATATTTTCTTTTTTTTCCACAAGCACACACGTATAATCCATCTAATGGGCACTCCTTTCATAATTCTGTCAGAAAAGAATAACTGTTTGATTAATTATAAATTCTTCAAACAATTGCGATTATCCTGCCTATAATGACCACAATTTTAATTTTTAACCACATGAATTCTTTCTCGCCGGCTTAAGCCATTTCAGTAGAAATATTACATTGAAGATAATTTGCTAAATTTGAGAAGAATTATTGGGCGATCCGCGCCCCTTCTTTAAGTCCATCCAGCCGGGTATTACGAATCACCCAGTCTCCCTCGGTGAGTCCGGACACTACCGCCACCTCATCGTCTGTTTCTAAACCTTCTTCTACCGGCTGAATCTCCGCTTTTCCACCGCGGGAGACCCAGACCGCACTTTGGCCTTCATAGTTGAAGAGGGCAGTTTTCGGAACTACCAGTCTTCCCTCTTCCCGCTGGGTTATAATAGTCACATCCATTGCGTAACCGGGACGAAGGCGGCTAACTTCCCCAGACAACCCGATGGTCACTTTTACTCTTTGTTCCACCAACCCCAGGGTAGATATACGTTCCTCTGCGGCTGAGGCTATCCTTTTGATTGTTCCGCTGAATTCTTCGTCACGGCTCAAGCCTTTATAGGTCACCCGCACCTCCTGGCCAGGTTCAACATAAACCAAATCTTCCGGTAGGAGGAAGACCTCTACCTCGTATTCGCCGGGACGGAAAAGCGAAAGCAGGGCTGTTCCCGGCGTAACTACCGCACCTTCTTTAACGTGTACCGTGCCAACAGTTGCCTCTTCCGGCGCAGTGAGTTGAGCATTTTCTTTTTGATATTCAAGCAAGGCGATCTGGGCCCGAATTGAAGCCTGTAGACCGGCGAACTGTTCTTTGGTTCCTTCTGGGGGGCTGCTGTCGTCAAGTAAAAGCTTTAACCCCTGTTCCTGTTGGGCAGATAATAATTCTAGCTGCTTGACGGCTCTGGTCGCTTCATCCAGGTTAAGCTGACTGACCGCTCCCGCCTCATAAAGGACTTCAATCCGTTGATAGTCCTCTTGCGCGGCCTTTAACTGTTCCTGAGCTAATTCCAAGGCTAGCCGCTGCTGAGTGATCTGAGTTTCCTTGGGTCCGCTGAAAGCCTGTTTTTCCTGGCCCTGAATGCTCGCCAACTGGCCTTGAAGTTGAGCAATCTGGTAGCCGACATCCCGCGTATCCAACGCTAAAAGAGCTTCACCGGCGGCCACCGTCTCGCCCTCTTGCACATCTATGGTTAAAACTTTACCACTGGTTAGACTAAAAAAATCTTTTTGCCAAGCCGCTGTTATGGTCCCTGATTCCGTAAACTTCTTTTCTATAGTTCGCGGCTTTACTTCAAGCAGGTCCGCTTGAATCGGACGAGTAGCGGAATAAACCGAGGCCCCCACCAGTGCCACTACCACCATACCCCAGAGCAGCCATTTGACCCGTTTTTTCATCAGCAACACCCCTTCAGTTTAGTCCCTCTCTTTAAGCACTTCTACCATCGAAAGCTGCCGGATTTTCCGGGCAATAACCCAATGCGTCAGCCAAATTGAGGCCGCGGTCCCGATAGTCCCAATAATAAATGGCTGTAGTTCAAACATAACCGGAAAGCTAAAAAGATCGCTGTCCACCGCACTCGCCATCCCCTTTATAAAAAGCATGGTCATCGGTATCCCGGCTAACATGCCAAAGATACTGACTAACCACTGCTCAAAAGCCAACACCTGTAGGACTTCCCCCGGCGTCATGCCCATCACTCGCAAAGAGGCCAGTTCTCGTTTTCTCTCGGACAGAGACACGATACCCGAATTATAGATCACCGCAAAACCAGTTAACATGCCAAACAAGGCCAGCACCCACATGGTATAGCCGTAAGACTCCATCATTTCATTAAATTTCTGCAGCGTTGCGCCTTTTTCCTCTACGGAAAATACGCCTTTGGCCTCCCGTTAGTGGTCTTTCAATTGGGGGAAGGCCCCCTCTTCCACGGCCAGTAGCGCGGCGGTGCTGATGTTTCCTTGTTCAAGCAGGCGGCCCAGGGCGCTGATTTCCATATAAGCGTTAACCCCTAGATACTGCGGGACAATGTCCACTACTTCGG
>JAAYQE010000201.1 GCA_012519455.1 Syntrophomonadaceae bacterium | reverse complement strand
TACCCCATAATTCTGTTTCCCCCGGGACTTCCAGTTTGCGCGGAACAGCCCCGGGCGCAACAATAACTGCGTCCGCTTCATATATACCGGAACGACCGGTTAGTTTTTTTATTTCTCCTTTTAAATCAAGCGCCGTGATTTCATCCTGGATGAACTCGGCTCCCATTTGTTCCGCATGGTTATACAGGGCAATAACTACCTGCGGGCCGGTAGTCCCCCGACCAAAACCGGGATAGTTCTCTACTTCACTGGTGGTTGCAATCTGCCCTCCAGGGGTTCCCTTGTCAATAATTACTACTTTAAGTAACGCCCGTGCCCCATATATCCCGGCCGCCAATCCGGCCGGTCCGGCCCCTAAGATAATTAAATCGCATCTCTTTACGTCTTCCATAATATAATATCTGCCTCCCCGCTGCTTAGTTTTGATTTAACGGGCAATGCACTCGAAGTTAGTATGATAAAGACCATCTGGTTCTATCCCCTGATTGGAGTCGGATGTCTTGATGGATTGGCCAACACCTATCACCCATCACTTTCGTTTTTGATCAACGACGCTCCTGGAAGTGGAGCATAACTTTGATGGACTAAAATTCTTCAAATATTTTCGCCATCATCTTAATAAACTAATATTGATATCTAAGTCTCTGTTAAACTCAGGAAGCTTTATCCTTCACCTAAGTATTGAGAAAGGATGAGCTGTATGAAAAAACTGATCGTATTAACTATTCAGAAAAAAACAATTATTGTTGCATCCTTGCTATTCGTATCCTTAGTTATAATATTTTTATGTTTTGAACATCAGCTGATTACCGATACCTTTGGAGATACTTTTAATTCATCAGCTCTTGCCAATAAAAAAATTTTTATTGATCCGGGGCATGGCGGAGAAGATCCGGGATGTAATGATCCCCGTCTGGGAATCTACGAAAAAGACATCAATCTTATAGTAGGCCAATTAATACGTGAGATTTTAAAGAAAACCGAAGCTGAAATTATTATGTCTCGCGAAAATGATCGGGACTATGTTTTACCTAAAGACCAAAGAGGTAATCTGACTAAAAAACTTAGCGACCTCAATATTCGTATTAAAATGGCGGAAGATGCAAAAGCCGATGTGTTTGTCTCTCTTCACGTTAATACAACCAAGAAAAGCTCGTACTCAGGAGCTGAGGCTTTTTATAATCCCGCAAACCCATATAGTGTACTCTTAGCCCAAAATATTCAAAACCACCTCCGAAATATTCCTAATATGACTAAGCGTATTGCGAAACCGGGGGACTATTACATCCTCAATAATACTTCTATGCCTTCCGTTATAGTAGAAATGGGCTACCTGTCTAATAGTAAAGAAAAAGAATTGTTGATGAAAAAGAGTTACCAAGAAAATCTAGCTCTGGCCATTAGCCGCGGACTTGTAGATTATTTTGAAAACCTCGCACTAGAGGCAGAGACTCCTGCCGCTTCACAGGACTTAGCAACAGTTAAACCTAAAGTTGCTATAATTATCGATGACCTGGGAACTTCTTATAACGGGGGAGTAGAGAAGATTTTTGAATTATATAAATATCCACTTTCTCTAGCCATAATGCCCAATATGGATAATACAGAGGAGCATGCTCTGCGAGCCGAAAGGTCTGGTTTTGAAGTTTTGATACACATGCCAATGGAACCTGAGAAGGGTAGAAGCAGTTGGTTAGGACCCGGGGCAATTGAAGGTACCATGTCCAGAGAAGCAATAATAAGTAATTTAAATAAGGCCTTAGAACAAATACCCAATGCCGTTGGTCTGAATAATCACATGGGCTCCCTAATAACCAAGAATAGAGAAAAAATGTTGCCTGTTATGGAGGTTTTAAGAGACCACGAGATGTTTTTCATAGATAGTGGTACGAACGCTGATAGTGTATGTCGGGAAGTTGCCAAAGAAATAGGAGTTCCATTCGATAAAAGGACTCTCTTCTTGGATAGCAAGTATGATTATGCTTCGATCCGAGGGGAGATTCTTCATCTGGCCGAATTGTCCCGGGTAAATGGTTACGCTATTGGAATAGGTCACGTTGGTCCGCAAGGTCTTAATACCGCAAAAGCCCTAGCAGATACCCTGCCCCTCCTGGAGGAACAGGGGATTCAACTGGTATTTGTTTCTGAATTGGTTATGGGGTCAGTCCAAAAAAGCTTATAGAAACAATTTACCTTCTTCTATTTTCCATTGATTGACAATAGGCATGGAATTATCTAAAATACCGATTTATATTTTACTTTCCCAGCCTACTAATTTAGTAATTCTACTAGATTAGTAGGCTATTCTAATCGGGCCGCTTTAAACTGGCAAGTTTGGGTGATAATAAGGAACTATTTCCCCCGAATTACTAAATCATGATATGCTAATGAGGTATTTAACCATCTATCCAGCCCTACAACTGCAAGGATCTATAGGTTTTACCGCTTGCAGCTAATAACGCTGCCAAAAAATACATATAATAATATAGCTATATTTAGCGAGGTTAAACTATGGAAAATTTAAAGGACCACATTTCCAACTTAATAAGTCAAAATCGATTGACGGAAATAAGACAACTAGGATGGAACGACTTTCTTATACCGGATATTGCCTCCCTCTTAATTAGCTTAGAAAAGTCCGACCGGGTAATCTTATTCAGAGTTTTACCCCGCTCAGTCGCCGCAGAAGTTTTCTCTTATCTGGAAAAAGAGGACCGTAACTCCTTACTTAAGGCCTTGACGCATGAAGAAACGCGTTATCTTCTGTCCAACCTGCGTCCTGATGATAGAACCGCCTTATTCGAGGAGTTACCCGGCCAAGTTACGCAGCGCCTCCTTAATCTATTGAACCCGGATGATTTAAAAGAAGCCCGACTCTTATTGGGCTATCCTAAAGAAAGTGTCGGTCGACTAATGACTCCTGATTATGTCGCGGTCAGGCCACACTGGACCATTCAGGAGGCCATTAATCATATACGCCTGAAAGCACGAAACAGCGAAACCCTACATACTATCTATGTTACGGACAAGTCCTGGACTCTGTTAGACTCACTAGAACTATCCCTTTTAATTTTGGCTGACCCCCAGGAAACCGTAGAAACAGTCATGGACCACAACTTTATTAGTCTCAGTGCATTTGATCACCGGGAAGTGGCCGTTAAAACCATGCAAAAATATGATGTTTTTTCTCTGCCCGTAGTAGATTCCGATGGAATCCTTTTAGGTTTAGTTACTTTTGACGACGTAATGGATGTGGCTGAGGAAGAAGCCACCGAAGACTTTCACAGAACCGCTGCGGTAACCCCTTTGAAAGCTAGCTATCGGGAATCTAGTATTAAAGATCTGGTAAGTAAAAGAATTGGCTGGTTAATCGCTCTAGTTTTTGTAAGTTTACTTTCTTCAGGAGTAATAGCCATATATGAAGAAACCCTACAAACAGTTATAGCGCTCACTGTTTTTATCCCCCTGTTGCTTGGCAGCGGAGGTAATGCTGGGGCACAGGCCTCTACCCTGATGGTACGAGCTATCGCCACCAACGATGTGGATATAAGTGAATGGATGCGAGTCTTCTTAAGAGAGCTAATGGTGGGATTGTTACTCGGTGTATGCATGGGAATTCTCAGCTCTATATTTGGCTCTATTCGGGGAGGCTTTGAAATTGGTTTAATCGTGGGTCTTACCATGTTAGCCGTTATTTTAGCTGCAAATTTAATCGGTGTAATGTTACCCTTTATACTGACCAAAATGCGATTAGACCCAGCCGTAGCCAGTAATCCACTTATCACCTCAATAACCGACGTCTTAGGCTTGCTCATCTATTTTGCGGTAGCGACCATGGTTTTGGGAAAAGTACTATGATTTTAATAATTCAACTCAAACGCATATCATAAAGCACGGGCGTAGTTTCATTTAGAGTTTGAAGCTAGCCCCCCTTTAATTTAAAAATATTTACTCCACACGCGGGTAAACCACCGTTTCTAAAGGGTAAGAACGGTCTTGCTGCTTAATCGTCAGTTGTACCCGGATTCCGTTAATACCAGAAGGATGAAAAACTAAGTCCTCAACTTGGCCGACTAGGGGATGACTGGTACTCATGATTGTAGAAGATGGCCTTTGATAAAAATCTCGATAAAGCACCTCTCGTTTTGCCTGATACACAATTTTATTACCCCCATGGTTGACTAGGGTTAAACTATCCGGCTGCAGGGACAAAATTTGGGACGCCGCACGGATTTCTTGCAGCATAAATTGCATAGCGTACCGTGCCTGTTCTTGATTTTCCGCGGCTTCTCGATTCTGCTGTGCGGCTTTATGACCGGAGAGAAAAAAAGCGGTGGCCGCACTTAAAACTAAACCGGAAATTAATAAACCGGCTACCAGTTCAATTATGGTAAATCCTTTAATTCTATCCAAAACCCTCCCGCCTTAATACCGGTTCGTACCGTATCTCTCAATCTAAAATGCTATTTTGATGCTAACGACGCAGTACCAAGGTCGTTAATTGTACAGACCGGGTTTGCTTTACTTGCCACTGTACCTTTACGTTTACTCGATACAATCCCAGGCTTCGGTCTTCTTCGCTTATCGTTACCCAAGGAGCCAGACCGGCTGGCGGTTCGGGCGTAATGCCTAATTGATAAAGCGTAGCAGCATTATATTCCCCGACGGTAACGGATTGATAACTTACATTTGCTTTTAAAATCTCCATCAATTCCTGGGCATAATTTATCGCTTGAAACTGGCGCCCGGAGCTAGTCGTAGCCAGAATACTATAAGAAAATAATTGCAAAATAGGGGTTATAACCATTACCAAGATTAAAGTAGCGGCCATAACTTCTACCAAAGAAAACCCTGATAGATTCTGCTTAAACCGAGGGGGTCGGTTCGGGTCCTCACGCCTGACCGTGATCCACCGGGGAGCATTTTTCCCGTCGCTTTTCTTCCTTTTCATAGCTGTATCCCAATCTTTCTTGCTTGGAATTCTTAATTTACTCAGAATTCAACAGTATACATCACTTCAAGTACGGGTAGGAATATGCTTAAAACGACGAACCCTACGATTACTGAAACTACTAAAATTAAAGCCGGTTCAAATAACGGAATTAATGTAGCCACCTTGCTGTTTACTACACTTTCATAATACTCCGCTACTTGAGCTAACATCTTTTCTAGCTCACCACTTTCTTCCCCAACAGCAATCATCTGAACCGCCATATTTTCTAAAACCCCAGTGCTATAGAGGAGATAAGCCATACTCCCCCCCTCAATGATGGCTTGGCGAGCACGCATTAAAGCCTCTTTTAGGACTTGATTGGTTACTGTGCCTTCAACAATTTCCAGAGCCTGTATTACCGGTATTCCACACGCTAATAGCGCTGACCAAAGGCCGGTAAAACGGGCCGTAGCTATACGCAAAAATAACTTTCCCCCTACGGGTATTTGGAGGAGTAGTTGATCTCGCCGATACTTTCCCTTTGGCGTTTGCATATACCATATTAATCCGCACCCAACAATACCAGTACCTGCGGCTAAAAACCAGAAAAACTCACGAAGCCAACGACTTAAACCCATGATAACCCGGGTGGGTAAGGGTATACTCGTTCCCATTTGCTCCAGGGTAAAGATAAATCCGGGAAGGATCACGGTCACTAAAAAAACCACGACCACTAGGGCTAAAAACACTAGCAATCCCGGATACAATAGCGCTGCTCTTATTTTGTTACGAAGGTCTAATTCTTTTTGGAGGGTCCGGGCTAGATTATCTAATACCTGCTCTAAAATACCACCTTGTTCACCGGCTTTGACCATTTCTACGTATAAAGTACTAAATACCGATGGATGGGCCGCTAAAGCTAGATGCAGCGGGTTCCCCCCTTGTACTTCCTTTTGGACTTGCGTTAGAATCGCTTTTAACCATCGATTAGTAGTTTGTCTCTGTAATACCCATAAAGCCCGATTCATGGGTACTCCAGCCCGAAGCAAAACCTCAAACTGCCGGGTAAAGATTACAAGCTCCGATAACCGGACTCTTTTTATACTAAGTAAACTTGGCTTAAGCTTACTATCTAAGGGACATGGGTTAAGGACCGTGACACAATATCCTTGCTGCCAAAGTTGTTCTACTACTATCTCCGGCGATTCAGCCTCAAGGGTATCGGTCACTTTCTGTCCCCTAACATCCCGGGCCTTATAGAAAAAAACCGGCACTGTAATTTACTCCTTAAATT
>JAAYQE010000200.1 GCA_012519455.1 Syntrophomonadaceae bacterium | reverse complement strand
TGGCTCGGTAGCTCAGTCGGTACAGCAGCGGACTGAAAATCCGCGTGTCGCCAGTTCGATTCTGGCCTGAGCCACCATTGATTTAAAAATGACTTGTATCGTTGAGATACAAGATTTTTTATCTCTTCAAAAGCCCCTCACTGTGATTAAGTTGGTTTTTTTGACGGTCCCTCGTGTTTTCCCTTGTTATCATTTGATTCCGCTTGACACCTAGGTATCGCTGTGTTATTATAAATTTCGTTATAAGACTAACAAAATAAGACCAACCGTGTGCGGGAGTAGCTCAGTGGCAGAGCTCTGGCTTCCCAAGCCAGCTATGCGGGTTCGATTCCCGTCTCCCGCTCCACGGCAAAGGTTAGCCTTCTCTTTTAAATAGAGAAGGCTTTAAATTTTGTGAGACCCTTCGAGAGAATAGTTTACCGTAATCAAGGAATGTGCTATAATTCATCATAGGTTTTAGAGAAGGAGGGACCAGATTTGGCTCAGAAAAAGCATATTAAGACGTTGGTTAAACCCGCGTTAATATCCACGATCGACAAGGGTGGGTGTGGCGAATGTCAGGCCTCCTGCCAATCAGCTTGTAAAACATCTTGTACCGTAGGTAATCAAGTCTGTCAAAAGTAAGGGGAATAAAGCATAGACCATCGTAGGTTAATGACTCCTGTAGAAGGAGTCTTTTTCACTTTCATATAGGGGGGATTGGGTGACCTGCATGCAGCTTAACCTTAAGGATTTTAATTTTGGGGCCGATTTACATTGTTTTCAGCAGGGGCCATTAAACTTAGTTTTAGACGTGGTATCCGGAGCGATTCACCATTTTGACCCGGTGGCTTGGGATCTGTTAGCCGCCTTAGAAAAACATGCCGGAGACACAGAAGCCGCACTAGCAGAATTAACCGCGCCTAGCCATCCCGGCCTTTATCGGGAGTCCGAACTGCAGGAGGCCTTGGTTGAATTAAACGATCTGGTGGCTGAAGGTACTTTGTTTAATCGGGATCCTTGGAGGAAGGAACTTAGCATCAAACCGGGTGATGGGGCAGAGACTAGCTTTTCTTCCGGCGTAGCGGCGCAATTGGAAGGCCTAGTCCAGGCACCAGTAATAAAATCCCTGTGTTTGAATGTAGCCCATGCTTGTAACTTGCGCTGTGGTTATTGTTTTGCCTCCACCGGGAATTTCGGGGGAGCGAATAAACTGATGCCTTTCGCCGTTGGAAAAGCCGCCTTGGATTTTTTAGTACACCATTCAGCTAACCGGCAGCATTGTGAAGTGGACTTTTTTGGGGGTGAACCCCTGCTTAATTTTGCGGTAGTGCAACAAATCGTTGCTTATGGTCGTGCATTAGAGCAAAAAACCGGTAAGCAGTTTCACTTTACTTTAACCACTAATGCGATATTACTGGATAAAGCAATCCGAGATTATTTAAATGAGCAAGAAATAAGTGTAGTACTGAGTCTAGATGGCCGCCCAGAGGTGCATGATCAGTGGCGGGTTGGGGTTGACGGCAGCGGCAGTTACACGGAGGCCTTACCGAGAATTCTCGCTCTAACCGAATCACGGGAGGACCACGAAGATTATTACGTCCGCGGAACTTATACGCGTTTTAATTTAGATTTTTCCGCTGATGTGCTACACCTGGCGGATTTGGGCTTTAAGCGGGTTTCCGTCGAGCCGGTCGTGGCGATGGAGGGGGACGCGTATGCTTTACGTACCGCGGATCTGTCCCAGATTTTTACCGAGTACGAGCGTCTGGCCGAATTAATTAGGGAAAGGGAAAAAGAGGGCCGCGGTTTTAACTTTTTTCACTTTGACTTAAGTTTGGAACATGGTCCCTGTCTACCTAAGCGGTTAAAAGGTTGTGGGGCCGGACATGAATATGTGGCTGTAACTCCGGAAGGGGACATTTATCCTTGTCATCAATTCGTAGGCCGAACGGAATATCTTATGGGTAACGTTTTGGAAAAACAGATACCGAATCAAACGCTGGTCAAATCCTTTCAGCAAGCAAATATTTATGGCAAACCAGTTTGTGCACAGTGCTGGGCCCGTTTTCATTGCGGCGGAGGTTGTCATGCGAATGCAGAACAATTTAATGGTACTATTTACCAACCGTATACCCTCGGATGCGCCATTCAAAAGAAGCGTTTAGAAATAGCGATTTATATCCAGGCCTGTCGCTGGTTAGAGAACCAGCGGGGTTCAATGGTAGCCCCCTAACGGCCAAGCGAACGGTGGGGAGGATAACCGGAAAATGGTTTGCGGACCAACAACTCCAGTGGTATAATTAAGTTATTGCTAAAGATTCAAGTTATAGAGAAAATAAGAGGGAATAAGAGAGAGTAGTAGAGGAGTGGTGATGTTGCAGGGGTTTTCGGGGCTTTGGGCGAAGGTCGTGCAATTGAGAGGTAAGTGGCAGCAGAAACACACTCTCCAAGCCCTGTTACTAGCTATCTTAATCTGTTTACCTGGCGTCTATGTGGCGTATGCTTACTGTCCACAAGAGGTTAGCGTTAACGGTCAAGTAATTGGTATCGCTAAAAATCGTCAGATTGTAAAAGCGGCCTTAGCCACAGTTGAGGACGCTAAATGTCAAACCTTGTCCTATCAATTAGAGTTAGTAGATCAAGTGGTGTTGAAAAATCGGTTTTTTCTAGCCCCAAGAGCGGGGGCCGATCAAGCGGAAATGGTGACCTTGCTTTCCACCCTTAACTATGCAGCCCAGGGGATAGCCATTCAGGTTAATGGTGAAACGCAGGTCGTGGTGGCGGACCCAAACGCCGCTACCCAGGTGCTGGATAAACTGAAAGAAAGCTTTATAACAGTTGCCGGTTCGGAGGAAACGATTAAGACCGTTACGTTTATAGAAGAAATAAACTGTGTACCGGTATGGGCTGTACCGGGGGAAATATTAAGTGCTGAAGCGGCGGTAACCCATATTTTAGATGGGGAAGAAGCGGACGCAAATTACATAGTAAAAAAAGGAGACTCGCTCTGGAGCATTGCTCGGGAACATGATCTACGGGTGGCAGATTTAATGGAGGCTAATCCGGAATTAACTTCCGAGGCCCTAGCTTTGGATCAGGTTTTGCGGTTAAACCGGTCTAAACCGTTGGTTACCGTGATGGTAACCTCGGAAAAAACGGCTCAGGAAGCAATTCCCTTCCCGGTTGAAACGCAGGAATCGAAGGATAAACCACGCGGGTACCGGCAGGTAATCCAGGCAGGGGTTCATGGAGCTCGAGAGGTAACTTATCACCTAGTACGGCACAATAATCAGGTCGTAACGCAAGAGGTATTACAGGAAAACATTTTAGAGGAACCGGTTAAACAGGTAGTCCTTCAGGGAACTCAGGTAACTGTTGCTTCCCGGGGATTAAAGGAAAGCAGTTCCGAGGGTAGCGGACGTTTAAGCTGGCCTTTACGCGGCGGTATAACTTCTTCTTATGGAACGCGTGGTAGTGGCTTTCACCGTGGGATCGATATTAATGGCAATACGGGGGACCCCATACGGGCTGCCGGAGACGGTAAGGTAATTGAAGCCGGGTGGTCCGGGGGTTACGGTAAGCTAATTGCCATCAAGCATAGCGGCGGTATAGTTACCCGTTATGCCCATTGTTCTACCCTTAACGTTAAGCCTGGGGAACGGGTGGCACGGGGTGAAGTAATCGGTCGAGTAGGCAATACCGGACATAGTACCGGATCGCACTTGCACTTTGAAGTTCTAATTAACGGAAAAACCGTTAACTCCACCAAGTATTTACGATAGCCGATAATTAAATAGATCAGTTACTAAACCAGGAATAAGCCACCTTAAGCGGTGGCTTGTTTGTTTAGCATTTTATGTTAAACTAAGACTATAATGTCACATATTGGGGAAATTTAGACTTGATTGACAACTATCGTCAGGCAAAAGGAGTGTTACTCGATATGGAAAAATACGATGTAATAATTATCGGCGGAGGCCCGGCCGGCCTAACTTCCGGCCTGTATACTGCACGTGCCCGAATTAAAACCTTGCTTTTGGAAAAAGGGACTCCAGGTGGACAGGCTTCAATGACGGAGTTAATTGAAAATTACCCGGGATTTCCTCAGGGCATCTCCGGTCTTGATTTAATGCTTAATTTTCAGGAACAGGCAACCCGTTTTGGGCTAGAAATGCGTTACCAAGAGGTAATAGAAATAGGCCTGGATCAAGTCCTTAAACAGGTAAAAACAGAGGAAAATTGTTATCAGGCCCGAGCTGTTATCATCTCCAGCGGGGCGGCACCCCGTAAGCTAGGGATAACCGGAGAGGAACAGTTTACGGGACGCGGCGTTTCTTACTGCGCAACCTGTGACGGTGCGTTTTTTCAAGATCAAACCGTAGCCGTCGTAGGTGGGGGAGACGCTGCCGTAGAAGAGGCTGTGTATTTAACCCGCTTTGCACAAACGGTATATCTTATTCACCGACGAGGAGCATTAAGAGCCGCGCGGGTAGTTCAAGAAAGAGCTTTTAATAACCCTAAGATCCGTTTTTTATGGCATACGGCCGTTAAGGAAATTCAGGGTAAACAGAAGGTAGAAAAATTAATCTTAGAGAATCTACAGGACAACCAGATTTCGGAATTAAACGTAAACGGAGTTTTTATTTATATCGGCGTTGATCCGAATACTCGCTTTTTACAGCAGCGGATTACGTTAAGTCCAGAAGGTTATATTGAAACCAATAACCAATTGGAAACTTCAGTACCGGGGATTTTTGCGGCTGGGGATGTACGTAATAAGGAGTTACGGCAGGTCAGTACCGCGGTGGGTGATGGGGCCTTGGCAGCTTTAGCCGTAGAGCGTTATCTAGCCGCGGAAACGAAAATATAATTATAGCTGTTTACGGCAGGATTTTCCTACAGGATACGGATATATATGGATGATTAGCGCCTTGCCTGAATTTACTAAGGTCCGGTTGTTCCCACCTCTGGTATAATCCTTACGGGGGTGGGACCCGTGAGTGAAATTTGGGGAGGAATAGGTTGGTGGCGGCAGCTCCTAGTATCTATGAGCGTGGTCGTCCTGATTGGTTGTGGGTTATATCCAGGCGTGGTTCGTGGCGGTTTTTATCACGTATTACGGACCGGAGCGCAAAGGTTAGCTGAGGTACAGACCAGGCATTATTTGGTCCTGGAAGGGGAATATTTTAGGGTTAAATTTCGCGAGGACGCAGAAATCGCTGCGGCTTCTCTCGTCCTGGAGACCGCGGAAAGTATTTATACTCCGGTTAATCAAATTCTACAATACCAACCTACGCATAAGGTGCTGATAATTATGTACCCAACCGAGGCAGATTTAGCGCGTTGTTTTGGTTGGCCCGCGGACCAGAGTGCGCTGGGCGTATATTGGGCCGGAACCGTACGCGTATTATCGCCCCATGCCTGGGCAGTCACGGAAACTGGAAAACTGGATGTGCACCAGTTTCAGCGTCGGGGACCCATGGCCCATGAATACACGCATTATGTTATTGATCAAATGACGGCTGGAAATTATCCTCGCTGGTTTACCGAAGGCATGGCTCAATGGGTGGAAGCTGAGTTGACTGACTTTACCTTAGAAAATCCTTTCCGGGAAGAAAAAACTAAGGAAAATTTTGCCGCCCGGCTATATCCTCTAGCCCAAATGGATCATCAGTTTGATCGTTTGCCGGATCAATTATTGGCCTACTGGGAATCCTGGATGGCTATTAAGTTTATTCAAGCCGAGTTTGGCACCGAGTATCTTTCCGCTTTGGTGACGGAATTGAGTCAGGGGCATAATTTAGAGTACGTTTTACAACAGGTATTGGCTATGGATCTCGGGCAGTTCGATGGCAAATTCCGGGAATGGGCCGCAACGCAGGTGGAAAAGTAGTGTACATGGCGGTAAAGATAAGCCAAATAGTAGGAAAAGAGATTTGATTGCTTGACAGGAAATTTGCTTTATAGGACAATGACGCTATAGATCTGCAAATTAACTGTTTTATTATGGTAATTTTTGTAAGGAAAAAGGAATATGATAAACCGGAGGCGACCCTAAATAGCAAAGTACCAACTAAAAGAGAAGCTGTTTCGTACGCGAATATAAGGAGGAAAACCGCGGTGAATAAAATTAGGGTGAAAGGCGGAAGACCTCTCACCGGAAAGGTCAGGATCAGTGGAGCGAAAAACGCCGCGTTGGTGTTAATCGCCGCTAGTGTTCTGGCCAAGGGGGAAAGTATAATTGAAAATGTACCCCGCATCCAGGATGTGGAAATAATGCTGGATATTTTACGCGGTTTAGGAATAGAAACCGGTTGGGTGGCTGAAGACGCCGTTAGTATTCAAGTGCCCGATGAGGTTAATTATCACACGCCCTATGAATTGGCTCGGAAACTCCGTGCTTCTAATTTACTTTTGGGCTCCATTGTAGGCCGGCGCGGAATTGCCGAAATTAGTTTGCCTGGTGGGTGTAATATTGGTTCACGTCCCATGGATTTACACCTTAAAGGATTACAGTTATTAGGGTTTGAAACGACTTTGGAACATGGTTTTATTAAAATTAGAAATGCCTCTCCTCAGGGGAATAATATATATTTAGATTTTCCCAGTGTAGGCGCTACAGAAAATATTATGATGGCGGCTTCGGTAGTACCCGGGCAGACGATAATTGAAAATGCGGCTAAAGAGCCGGAAATTGTAGATTTGGGTAATTACCTTAATGCCATGGGGGCTCGGGTACGAGGTATGGGTACCGATATAATTAAGATCGAGGGTGTATCCCAGCTAAAGGGAGTAAGGTACGCGGTCATACCGGATCGTATTGAAGTAGGTACTTTTATGACGGCCTCAGCCATTACCGGCGGTAAGGTAATACTGGAAAACGTCATTTCCACACATGTTCAACCGGTGATAGCCAAGTTAAGGGAAATTGGGGTACAAATAGGGGAAAAGGACGACTGTATTGAAGTAGTCGGGCATCCCAAGATTAAGGCAGCAGATATTAAAACGATGCCTTATCCCGGTTTTCCTACGGATATGCAATCGCAGTTTATGTCCCTGCTTAGTTTAGCGGACGGGACTAGTGTTATTGTGGAAAATGTGTTTGAAAATCGTTTTCAAGTTGCGGATGAATTGAAACGCATGGGTGCCAATATCAAGGTCGAAGGTCATACTGCAGTAGTAAAGGGAGTACCCCGGCTAGGGGGTACTTGTGTTAAAGCTACGGATTTACGTGCCGGGGCGGCCCTGGTAATTGCTGCTTTAGCAGCGGAAGGAGAAACGGAAATTAGTCAAGTTCACCATATTTTTCGGGGATATGAGAATTTAGTACAAAAATTTACTAATCTGGGGGCGGATTTGCAACTGGATTAAGGTTTTTTACGAATAAGTTTTTAAAAACCTAGTTTTTCAGCTGGAGGGATGGATTGATCCCTCCAGTTTTATTTTTTTGTCCTAAAAAGGAGAAACTAAAGTTACCACGGATAAAATTTCGGTAATTCAGTTTTTTGATTTAGGTTGAAGGAGGCATACTTTTTTGACGGAAAACAAGTCGTCATTAAGACTCGGAAAGAACTGGTTTTTTTATTTATTAGGTATTGTAGTCTTGATCGCTATTGGAAGCGGATTGTTCCGGCTTTGGTTCGGCCCCCAAATGAAGCCCGGCGTGAACCTGGCTAATCCGGATCTAATGGAGCGGCCAGGATTAATAACGGGAATTCCTGAATCCGGCATTGAAAATTCTAATCCGGTCGTCTCCATTGCTCAGGCGATTTCACCGGCTGTAGTCGGTATTACGGGAGTAGAAGAACCTGGGTTATTATCGCGTACCGGGGAAGAAATGACCGGCTCCGGCGTGATTTTTGATGCCAGTAACGGCTACATTGTGACCAACAATCACGTCGTTCAGGGTAGTACGCGAATTTTAGTTACCTTAGCGGACGGTCGTGAACTAACCGCCCAACTGGTAGGCAGAGATCCACATACGGATTTAGCGGTCCTGCAAATCCAAGCGCCTAATTTGGTGGCCGTTAACTTTGGGGATTCCGACCGGATAGCGGTAGGTGAAACCGCCGTCGCCATTGGCAACCCGCTGGGGATGCGCTTTGCCCGCTCGGTCACCGTAGGGGTAATCAGTGGCTTAAACCGGCAATTAGTCACGGACGAAGGCTATGCCTATAAATTGATTCAAACCGATGCGGCTATTAATCCGGGTAATAGCGGGGGGGCTTTAGCCAACGCTAAAGGAGAAATCATCGGAATTAATACCGTGAAGATCGCCATACCGGGCTTTGAAGGAATGGGTTTTGCTATTCCGATCAATCAGGTCAAGACCGTAATTAATTCTTTAATTCAACAAAAAGAAGTCATACGCCCGGCCTTGGGGGTCCGTTTGAAGGGAGAAGTAACTACAGAAGCGGCAGCTTATTATCAATTACCCGTAGATTATGGGGTGGTAATTGAAGTACACGCAGGCAGTCCGGCGGAAAAGGCCGGGTTAAAAGATGAAGATATTATCATCGCCGTAGATAACCAAATAATTCGTAGTGCAGCTGATTTACAGGCTTTAATGGCCCAGCACCAGGTAGGCGATACGATTCAAGTGAAGGTAATTCGACGGCAAAAAGCGGGGCGAAAACAAACTTATGGCGAAATCACTTTCCCGGTAATCCTGGAACGTTTAACCACCTCCGGTTAGTATTTTACGGTGAATTTTTCCGGAGACAAAGGCAAGGGGCAACTGGCCAGGAGAAAAACTTCTGGTCAGTTAACTTTTTTCTTGAGGCTATGCTAAACTGGAAATAGAATTAGAACATTAAGAGGGTGTAATTTTGCTGACGCGGATTATTGCTGTAGGTAAACTAAAAGAAAAATACCTGGAGAAAGGAGTGGCAGAATACACCAAAAGGTTACAGTCTTATACCCGATTACATATCGTAGAAATAGCCGATCAAAAAATACCCGAGGGGGCTTCGTCAGCCATTGAAGCTAAAATCTTGGAGCGCGAAGGAGAAGGTGTTCTCAAACATTTGAGTCCCTCGAACGCTCGGGCTATTGTGGTTTTAGATCGTCAGGGACAAGGATTAACCTCGGAAGAACTGGCTGCCTGGTTGCAGCAGATGATGCTTCATGGAAAAAGTGAAGTTAATTGGGTGATTGGCGGTACCTTAGGTTTGGACGACCAAGTTATACAGAAAGCAGATTTAAGGTTATCGTTTTCCGGTTTTACCTTTCCCCATCAACTGATGCGTTTGATTCTGTTAGAGCAAATTTATCGGTGTTTTAAAATCCTACGCCAGGAACCTTATCACCGGTAGAAAAAAGCTAATTTACTTAGTTTGACAGGAATTGGGCTTTGTGAGAAAATAGTCCCTGATTAGAGAGGGGGACCCTTTATTTATGAGTGTTTTAATACGGATCAGAAAGAACTTAGAAGCGCGATTATGTGAGGCGGCAGCCAAGGCCCAGCAAGCCGGACGTTTAACGTTTGATAGCCTGCCTTCTTTTATCCTGGAGGTACCCCGGGAAAAGCAGCATGGCGAGTTAGCGACGAATTTGGCCATGGTATTAGCCCGGCCAGCCCGAATGGCCCCCCGTAAGATCGCCGAAATTCTGATCGAATTTTTTGACCCGGCGGATACCTGGGTAGAACGAATGGAAATAGCCGGTCCCGGTTTTATCAATTTCTTTTTTGGGAGCGGATGGTTGTACTTGGTTCCCCCAGAAGTCGCGGCCCAAGGTGAGCGTTATGGCTATCAACCGCCCGGTCAACGCGAAAAAGTACAGGTTGAATTTGTTAGCGCTAATCCAACCGGACTTTTACATATTGGTCATGCCCGGGGGGCTGCGTTGGGTGATACGCTAGCTAATTTATTAACGGCGGCCGGTTATCAGGTTACGCGGGAGTTTTATATTAATGATGCCGGAAATCAAATAGAAAAATTAGGTGAATCCCTGGAGGCTAGATATTTGCAAGCCCTCGGGCAACCAGTCGTTTTTCCCGAAGACGGCTACCATGGCGAAGACCTGATGGTTACGGTGCAGAATTTTAGGCAACAGCACGGAAACGCTTACGCTAACGACGTTTCCCTAACCCGCAGGGAACAACTGGTCCAGTTCGCTCTGGAGGAAAAATTAGCGGCGATTCGGGAGACCTTAAAGCATTTCGGTGTAGAATTTGAGGTCTGGTTTAGTGAACAAACTTTACACAACTCCGGTCAGGTACAACAAACCCTGGAGGAACTGCAGCATCGGGAGTATTTATACGAAAAAGATGGGGCCTGGTGGTTCCGTTCTACGGATTTTGGGGAGGAAAAGGATGAGGTTTTGGTCCGACGTAACGGTTTGCCAACTTACTATGCTGCTGACATTGCCTATCACCGCAATAAATTCGCTCGCGGATTTGAGCGGGTGATCAACCTTTGGGGCGCCGACCACCATGGTCATATAGCGCGCATGAAGGGTGCGCTGGCTGCTTTAGGGCAGGACCCTGAGCGATTAGAAGTTATCTTGATTCAGATGGTGCGCTTATTTCAGGGGGGCGAACAGGTCCGCATGTCCAAGCGCACGGGGCAGTATGTGACCCTAGAAGAGCTACTCGAAGAAGTGGGCCGTGATGCGGCACGTTATTTTTTTGTCATGCGGGCACCGGAAAGTCATCTGGACTTTGATCTTGATTTAGCCAAAGCCCAGACCAACGAAAATCCGGTTTATTATATTCAATATGCCCATGCGCGGATCTGCAGTATTTTCCGGCAGGCCGAGGAAGCCGGAATAACTCTGCCCACGATGGAAGCTACCGATCTGGAACGACTGCAGGAACCAGCTGAACTAGAACTACTAAGCAAGATTGCGGCTTTACCGGTAGAAATACAAGAAGCCGCAGAAGCCCGTGAACCCCACCGTTTAGCCCGGTATGCCCACGAGCTAGCTTCTTTGTTTCATAGCTATTACAATGCTTATCGGGTGCTGGTAGAAGACCTTGAATTACGTCAGGCCCGTTTAATCCTGGTACAAACCGTACAAATGACTTTACGTTCGGTCTTATTTATTTTAGGGATTAATGCCCCAAGCCGTATGTAAGCAAGCTAAATTTTTAAGGGATAGCAGGAAAAGTATTTAAGTGGGTAGAATAAAGACACCGTTATTGCCGGTGAGCAATTAGAAAGGTAGATCAATTAGTGACTGAGGCGAGGAGAGGTGTAGATGAGAAGCGAACGCGATAGTATACTGGCACGGATGAAGGAAGTAGATGTAGCCTATCACATTTTAAAACAACGGGGCCAACCGGTATACTTTAGAGACCTGATTGAAGAAATCTTACGTATTAAACCCGTAGATTCAGCCAACTGGGCCAAGGCGGCAGCTGCTATTTACACGCAATTGAACCTGGATACCCGATTTAGTTATCAGGGAAAGGGTAAATGGAGTCTGCGTTCTGGTGCCATTAATAAAGCACCCCGTCGAGTACGTTTGAAGCGGACCCGGGGTGCGGGAAGTGACTTATTAAAACGGGGACGCCGTCTTCGCCTGCTCGTACGCCGAGGCGATGGCCTAGACCTAGAAACTTCACCAGAGGCGGTAGAGGAGGCCGGGTCGTTAGGCGAATAATCGGACCAGGGGCTTTAACAGAGAGGAGCGCAATTAAATTTTGACCAAATATATATTTATTACCGGAGGAGTCGTATCTTCATTGGGTAAAGGGATTACGGCTGCATCTCTGGGATGCCTGCTGAAGACCCGGGGTCTGAAGGTAGCCATTCAAAAGTTTGATCCTTATATTAACATTGATCCCGGTACCATGAGTCCTTATCAGCATGGAGAAGTATTTGTGACCCACGATGGGGCGGAAACCGATTTGGATTTGGGTCATTACGAGCGTTTTATCGATGAAAATCTGAATCGCAGTTGCAACGTTACTACCGGTCAAATATACTGGTCGGTATTACAAAAGGAGCGACGGGGGGATTACCTAGGGAGTACCGTTCAGGTGATACCGCATATTACGAATGAAATCAAAGAAAGTGTTTACCGGGTGGCCCGGGAAAGCAATCCGGATGTGATTATCACCGAAATAGGAGGAACGGTAGGGGATATTGAGTCCCTTCCGTTCTTAGAAGCGATTCGCCAGTTAAGGGGAGATCTAGGACGGCAGAACGTGATGAATACTCACGTTACTTTAGTTCCTTTTTTGCGGGCCTCCGGAGAATTAAAAACCAAACCCAGTCAGCATAGCGTTAAGGAACTGCGTAGCATCGGCATTTATCCCGATGTTTTGGTTTGTCGGGCAGAAAAAGAGCTTACCAAGGAATTAAAAGACAAACTAGCTCTTTTTTGTGATGTAGATAGTGAGGCCGTAATTGAGGTCCTAGATGTCGAATGTATTTATGAAGTTCCCTTAATGCTTGCGCAACAGGGCTTGGATGACATTGTTATTAATCGATTGGGATTACAATGCGGTCCGCATGACCTTAAAGAGTGGAAGCAAATGGTAACCCGTTTTAAAAATCCCCGAGTTCCAGTCGATATTGCTCTGGTTGGCAAATACGTAGAACTGCATGATGCTTATTTAAGTGTGGTAGAAAGCCTGCACCACGCCGGGATTTATCATGAAGCCCAGGTTAATATTCATTGGGCTTATGCCCAGGATTTAGAGGTTGATGGAGCAGCTCCTTATCTCCAAGGGGTTGATGGGATCCTGATTCCGGGGGGATTTGGGGATCGAGGGATTGACGGAAAAATACTCGCGGCACAATACGCGCGGGAGCAGCGTATACCGTTTTTAGGCATCTGTCTCGGTATGCAGTGTGCGGTTATTGAGTTTTCACGCCATGTTTGTGGGCTGGAAGGGGCGCACAGTTCAGAATTCACTCCGAACACTCCCTATCCGGTCATTGATTTAATGCCAGAGCAAAAAGAAGTTAAAGATAAAGGGGGAACCATGCGCTTAGGGAATTATCCTTGTAAACTAGAGGCTGGTTCTCATGCGCATCGGGCCTATGGCCAGCAGTTAATTATGGAACGGCATCGCCATCGTTATGAGTTTAATAATAAGTTTGGCCCCTTACTGGCCGAGCGAGGTATGCGGGTAACCGGTGTATCACCGGATGGTCGCCTGGTAGAAATTATTGAACTACTTGATCATCCCTGGTTTGTCGCCTGTCAGTTTCATCCCGAGTTTCGTTCCCGTCCTAATCGGGCTCATCCTTTGTTTCGTGATTTTGTTGGGGCTGCCTTGCAGCATCGATACGGTTAGAGAAACTGAAAATTTATTGAAAACTTATTATCCCAAAAGTTAGGCAACGGCCAGGTCCACCGTCAGGGGAAGAACGCTAGGATAAATTAATGAGGTGCAGGATGAACTATAAAAAGCTGGTAATCGGAGTATTTCTGGGGGGGGTGATTCTTTCCCTGTTATTAGCTACCTCCCTGCAATATAAAGATAAGCGTACAGGGGGGCAGCGTGCGGTCCAAGGGGAAGCGGTTGGCCTTGTCCGCATAGAGGGAGTCTTAACGGAAGAGGCCGGTAATAGTTGGTTAAGCACCCCCGGTAACCTGCAAAACATCCTCGATAATTTGCGTAAGGCGCAGCAAGATACGGAAGTACAGGTAGTTTTGTTACGGATTAATAGCCCTGGGGGAAGCGGAGCCGCGGGACAGGAAATCGCCCGGGAAGTGCAGCGACTGAAAGAAGCGGGGAAGACGGTAGTTGTCTCCATGGGTGAAACCGCAGCTTCAGCCGGTTACCTGATTGCCGCGGGAGCCGATCGAATTGTGGCTAATCCGGCTACGTTAACCGGCAGTATTGGTGTCTATATGGAATTCGCTAATTATCAAGAGCTTTTTGACAAACTGGGAATTGAATCGGAAATCATTAAAAGTGGACCATATAAGGACATGGGTTCTTACAGTCGCCCGCTGACCGAGGAGGAACGTAAAATCGCCCAATCGATGGTAAACGATACTTACCAGCAATTTATTGATGCCGTAGCTGCGGGTCGGAAAGAGCATATTTCCCGGGAACAGCTTCAGGAGATTGCCGACGGCCGGGTTTTAACCGGGCGACAGGCCCAAGAATTAGGACTAGTTGATGATTTAGGGAATTTTTACGATGCAGTGCAGATTGCAGCAGAGCTAGCGGGACTGAAAGAAGATCCCCCTATAAAAGAATACGGCCCGCGTTCACGGTGGTCCTTTTTAATACCTTAAATCCCGGTTAGATTTGGTTAAGGCGAAAGGAGTAAAACGAAAATGGAAGAACAGCAACTGACCGAGTCCCCGATAGAGGATCCTATAAAAGAAGTAGAGCCTGAGCATCTTTCGTCCGCACTCCCGTCAGTTGCTAGAGAAGAAAATTGGGGTTGGGGCGAATTATTATACGGGGTACTATTTCAACCGGTTTCAACTTTGCGCTATATCACCTCCCAGCCGTTATTAGGTAAAGCTTTGCTGGTAATTTTAATGATTCAATTAGGGAATTGGTATATGAGTGTAGCCACGGCCGCGGATGAGGCCCTGCTGCAAAGCTTACTGGCGGAGTATCCGGCTTTAACGAGCAACCTGACCTCGGTTTTACTAAATTTAAAGATCCTATCCGTAATGGCTGGATTGACCTTTTCCCTGCTGATCTGGTTTGTCGGCAGCGCGATCTTTAATCTATTAGCTGAATTGCAGGGAGGGAGCAGTAATGGACGTGGTCTATTGGCTGCTTTGGGATTTGCGCAATTGCCGGAAATAGCCTTGATTCCGGTGCGCTATTTTTTTTTAGTGGTGAATTGGTCCCAGATAGGGGTGACCCTAATTTCTCTAGGAATTGGAATTTGGGTCATCATTCTGAGTATTATATCCATACGTGAAGCTACCGGGCTTACTAATGGTCACGCGATCTTGACCTTTTTCTTGCCCGGATTAGTAGTAGCCGGCTTGGCCTCCTTTTTCGTACTAATCGGGGTCATGGCCCTAGTCCCCCTAGCGGCTATGTAAGTAACGATGCGATTTTATCAGGTCTAATAGCGTTTAAAAAAGGCAAGGGTTAAAAGGGTTAATTGGATATGGTTAGGGTGGTGGAATGATGGATAGTTCGATTTTAATCGTTGATGACCAACTGGGGGTAAGGCGTTTGCTTTTTGAAACCTTCACCGACGATGGGTACACCGTGCAAATGGCGGCCAGCGGCTATGAAGCCCTCGATAAACTAAAAGATTTTCAACCGGGACTAGTTCTGTTAGACATGAAAATGCCTAAAATGAACGGACTTGAAACTTTGCGCGAAATACGTAAAATGGATCCGAATCAACCGGTGATTATGATGACCGCTTACGAAGAACTAGAGATTGTAGCTGAAGCCATGAAATTAGGCGTTAAAGAGTATATAACAAAGCCTTTTGATATTTATGATTTGAAGTTGCGGGTAAAACAAATCCTAAAACAGGCAACCAGAGAAGATAGGACTAATTAAGCGTCGACCAGGGAAGGATTTTTGGCTCCAATGGAGAAGTATTACATCAGGTTAAATCTCCGAGGGGAGAGGGGGTTAGCCCGATGATAATTCCTACGCATACGGCCATCGGTTTAGGATGTTCAGTATGCGGCCAAGTTGACACGTATCGATTATCACTTTTTCTGTTTGGTTCGCGCCACTCCTTATCTGTTGTTTGTAACTGCGGGGCCAGTCTGTTTGGACTAGATACACGGAACCGTAAATGGTTTTGGCTAAGTTTGACATGTCCGTTCTGTACCAAACCCCATGTTTACGCGCTAACCCGGAGGCAAATTTGGCATCCAACGGCTCTACCCTTACTTTGTCCGGTAACGGACCAACCGATTGCGATTTTAGGGCCAGAAGAGAAAGTAATGCAGGGTTTGCCGGGAAAAAGTCGCGTTCAGAATCCAGGGGAAGGCCAAGTCAATCCCGTTCGTCTAACCGTAAATCCGACCATTAACCAGGTCTTAGACCAAATAAAACGGATGGTAGACCAGGATCGATTACACTGTGGTTGTGGGCGGATGGATTTGGAAGTAGAGATTTTACCCGATAAGATTCACCTTTACTGTGAACGCTGCGGCGCCGGAAACGAATTAGAAGTATATTCCACTACGGTGCCGGAGGAACTAGCCAGTTTAGAACAGCTTCAATTAACGCACGCGAATTTCGTTCCCGATACCGGAGGTAGAGGAGGACGACCTTTCCAAATACGTAACAAGCGCAACGTCTAAGATGCTCGACCTAATCCTGATAATTAACCGGTCAGCATCTTTTTTATTTACTTGCATTACGGTAGATCTATATACGCAAGAATATAAGGTATATTATAAAGAATAAAATAAGTTTAATCATCTAAGATTAACTAAGGGAGGTAGAAAAAATGGCGTTAGTTAGTGTTGCTCATTTATTACAAGAAGCAGACCGTGAAGGATACGCAATAGGGGCTTTTAATACCAATAACATGGAAATAGTCCAGGCCATTGTAGAGGCCGCAGAGGCGGAACAGGCACCGGTTATTTTACAGGCTAGTCAAGGGGCCATCAGCTATGCCGGGTTAGATTATATAACCGGCCTGGTTTCGATTGCCGCTTCCCGGGCTACGGTACCGATTGCTTTGCATTTAGATCATGGTACTAGTTTTGCACAGGTCGTGCAGTGTATTCGAAGCGGATTTAGTTCGGTAATGTACGATGGCTCTAAATTACCTTTAGAAGAAAACATCGCCATGACCCTTAAGGTACTTGAGATAGCCCGTCCGGTGGGGGTTTCGGTTGAGGCTGAACTGGGGAAAATCGGAGGTACCGAAGATGACATTACGGTGGACGAGCATGAGGCTTTGTTTACCGACCCGGAGGAAGCTAAGTACTTTGTGAAACAAACCGGCGTAGATAGCTTGGCCGTAGCCATTGGGACCGCCCACGGTCAGTATAAAGGAGAACCGCGCTTGGATTTACCGCGATTAGAAAAAATTCGCGCTTTAACCGGAGTTCCGATCGTGCTGCATGGTTCCTCGGGTGTTCCTGATGAAACGATTAAAGAAGCCATACGCTTGGGGGTACGCAAGGTAAATATCGATACGAATATTCGTGAGACTTTTGTTGGGGCCATGCGTCGTGAGATCGAGAATAACCCTCAGGAAATTGATCCGCGTAAAATTTTGGGCCCGGCTCGTAAGGCTATAGTGGAGATTATCCGCGAAAAGATTCGACTTTTTAGTCTTAAGCATCGGACCTAGGGCATAAGTCATAGAATGTTAAAATATGATAACTATATAAATGGATAAAACCAAAAGAAAGGTGGTGTTCGCCGCAAACGGCGAAGCCGTGAGAATATTTATTGATTCAGCCAATTTAGACGAAATCAAAGCAGCCTGGGATTTAGGGATAATCAATGGGGTTACGACTAATCCTACCCTGGTAGCCCAGGAAGGGCGTGATTTTCGTCAGGTGTTAGAGGAGATCGTCCAGGTGGTCAACGGACCGATCAGCGCCGAAGTAATCGGCTTAGAAGCTTCCAGTATGATCGAAGAGGCCCGTTCTTTGTCTGCAATCCATCCGAATATCGTGGTAAAAATACCTATGACCGGTGAGGGTTTAAAAGCCGTTGCTACTTTAAGTAAAGAAGGAATTCGCACTAACGTAACCTTGGTATTTTCCGCGAACCAGGCTTTATTAGCGGCAAGAGCCGGCGCTACTTACATTAGCCCTTTTGTGGGTCGGGTAGATGATGTAGGGCAGGACGGTCTTTATTTAATTGAGGAAATCATGGATATTTTTCAACGCCACGGGTTAGAGGCGCAGGTGATTGCCGCTAGCATCCGACATCCGCAACACATTACCCAAGCGGCTCGAGCTGGAGCGCATATCGCAACCGTACCTTATAAAGTAATTCAGCAGATGTTATATCACCCGTTAACTGAGGCCGGGATTGCACGATTTCTTTCGGATTGGGAAGCAGCCCAAAAAAACATGAAAGCGAATTAAACCAAAAATATTAGGTATAAACCGAAAACCGTTGAGTTAGAAAAATAACCGGGAAATTCTCCTGGTTATTTTTTATTATCAAACAAAAAGATTGACTTTAACCGGATTGGCAAGGTATAGTAAAATAGACAATGACTGACTGGTCAGTCCTGGCTACAAGAACGAGGAGGGTAAAAGGCATGGGGTGGAAATGGGGACGAAATCGGATTTTTTATGGGTTGCTGGGTGTACTTTTTTTTCTGTCTATAATATCTAATTCCGGCTGCAGCCAGAAATCCAACGCTAGTATTGAAGAAGCACAAAATCGACCGGTGCCGGTAACGGTCGCTGCCGTCGCTAAGGGTTCGATTACGCGGAGTGTAAACCTGGCGGCTAAGCTCTCACCGCGTATGGAAGTAAACCTGATTCCCAAAGTATCTGGTAAGGTAGTAACGGTAACCGTAGATATGGGAGATTCTGTATCCGCCGGTCAGGTACTGGTGCAAATGGATACCAGTGATGTGGAAGCTCAATTACGTCAGGCTGAGGCTGGGTTAACGATGGCCCTGGCTAAACAACGGATCGATCAGGCTACGCTAGAAAATGCCCGCTTGAATCTGCAACGTGTGCAAGAACTTTATGCCCAGGGAATTGTGCCTCAACGCGATTTAGATACAGCGCAGATGGCTTTTGTTCAGGCTAATACCGGAATAGCGGAAGCCCAGATCGAACAAGCTGAAGCTGCTGTTGCTCTAGCCCGAAACCAACTGCAGAATTTAACCCTTACGGCCCCTATAAGCGGACAAATCGCAAGTCGTAAGGTCAACCCAGGGGAGATGGCCAATCCTGGCGTTCCCGTATTAACTTTAGTAGACTTGAGTTGCCTTTTAGTCGAATTTAACGTTCCCGAAGGGGAAATAAATTGTCTGAAAATGGGTGATCAATTAAAGATTAAAGTGCCCGCAGTTTCTAGGGAGCCCTTTATAGGTCAAATCGTAGGATTGGCGCCCACTGCTGATGCTCAAACCAAGTCCTTCCCCGTAAAGTTAGAAATTACCAACCCGGAGCACCAATTAAAGCCGGGTATGTTTGCGGAAGTAGAATTAACCACGGATATTTACCAAGACGTGTTGGTGTTGCCTAAAGATGCCGTGGTGGACAAAGGTGATATTAAAATTGTCTACGTGGTCCGCGATAACCTCACCCACGAAACTAAAGTTAAAACCGGGGCTTCGGATTTAACTTCGAGTGTGATTACCGAAGGGTTACAGGAAGGCGATCAGGTGATCGTAACCGGGCAGAATACCGTGAGAGATCAAACGTTAGTTGAAGTAGTCGTTGATCCTAGCGGGGGTAATACCCCGGTAAATTAGGGTCCTGAAGGAGGAGTTTAGCTTGAAACTGTCGGATTTTGCGGTAAAACGGCCCGTCGCCATTCTGATGCTGGTTAGTATTGTGGTCCTGCTGGGGATCGTTTCTTGGAGCCTCCTATCCGTGGACCTATATCCGGATATTAAACTACCCATAGCCGGGGTAATTACGTCTTACGCCGGGGCCGGACCTGAGGAAATAGAATCCCAGATAACCAGGCCGGTTGAAGAAATTATTGGAACTATCGCTAACGTCAAGAATATTCGTTCCATGACCCGGGCTGGTTCCTCCATTGTGGTGGTTGAATTCAACTGGGGTACGGATATGGATTTTGCCACTTTACAGGTACGGGAAAAAGTAGACATGGTTAAGAAGTTTTTCCCGGCCGAGGTAGATACCCCGTTAGTCGTTAAAATGGATCCATCAATGTTGCCCATCGTGCAGATTGGGATGAGCGGACCCAAAGATTTGGTGGAACTAAAGACCATTGCAGAAGAAGATATTAAAAGTTCTATAGAGCGTATTCCCGGCGTGGCATCCGTTGTCATTACCGGGGGTTTAACCCGGGAAGTACAAGTACAGGTAGATCCGATACGCATGCAAAACTATGGGTTATCTTTAGGACAGGTAACCCAAGTGTTACGTAGCGATAATTTTAATCAATCTTCCGGGCAGATCCATGATGCCCATAAAGTATTGTTTGTTCGTAACTTGGGCCAATTTGAAAGTATCGAAGAATTAGAAAATTTACCCCTGCTCACGACGGCGAATGGAACAGTTTACCTGCGGGACATTGCCGTCGTAATTGATGGTTTTACAGAACCAACGCAGTATACTCGGATGGATGGCCGGTCTAGTATTGGCATTCACGTCCTCAAACAATCGGATGCCAATACGGTAGCGGTGGTGGAAGAACTAAAAGCAGAAATGGAACAGATCCGTTCCCGTCTTCCCCAGGATATTGAGATCGAATTCATTTTTGACCAGGCTAAATTCATTAATTTATCGATTTCCTCGGTCCAACGCACCGCCTTGCAGGGGGCTTTGCTGGCGGTACTGGTAATTTTCTTATTTCTACGTAATATGCGTAGTACCCTAATTATTTCTGTGGCGATTCCGCTGTCTATTATTTCGACCTTCATCCTGATGTATTTTGCGGGGATCACCTTTAACCTGATCTCCATGGGCGGTCTAGCCTTGGGAATTGGTCGGATGGTAGATGACTCCATTGTGGTCTTGGAGTGCATCTACCGGTACCGAAAAAATGGTTATACCTTGTATGAATCAGCTCGATTGGGAGCGGCGGAAGTCGGGAATGCAGTGATGGCTTCCACCTTTACCACCATCGCCGTATTTTTACCGATTGTTTTCGTGGAGGGAATTTCAGCTCTAATCTTTAAACAGCTAGCCTTGACCGTATCGTTTGCTATTTTCTCTTCCTTAATCGTAGCTTTAACTTTAGTACCCATGCTTTCTTCAAAGATGCTTACGGTTGATGATCCCAAAGACCCGCGGGCCCAAAAAGGCTATCGGCGTATACTACAAAAATGGGGAAATATGATTGACGCTTTAAATGTTATTTATCTGCGTTTGTTACGATGGGCGTTAGGGCACCGCAAAACCGTGGTAATAGGAGTTACCGTGATTTTAATTGCCAGTTTGGGCTTAATTCCTTTGATTGGAGCGGAATTTTTACCTAGTATGGATAGCGGAGAAATATCCATTAATATCCAAATGGACAAAGGCTCGACTTTGGAATGGACCGATCAACTAACGCAGAAGCTCGAAGCTGTACTTCAGGAAGTGCCGGAAGTAGACACCGTGTTTACTAGCGTAGGCCCTTCCGGGAATATGATGATGGAAACCGGGGCCGCGCAAACAGACGTAGCTTTATTACGGGTAATGCTGGTCTCGCGCACGGAAAGGATACGTGACGTTGAGCAAGTGGCAGACGACATTCGGGATCAGCTATTGGGGATTCCAGGGGCCCAAATAAAGGTATCGGCCAGTGATCCGATGATGGCCGGCATGTCCTCTAGTAGTCCGATTAGTATTTCGCTTAAAGGAGATAATCTACAAGTCTTAAAGGAACTGGCGGAAAGAACCGCAGCCGAAGTACGGCAGGTACCCGGAACGCGGGAAGTAGACACTACCATAAGTACGGGTAATCCAGAGATACAAATAAGAGTAGACCGGCAAAAAGCCGCGGCTTACGGCCTGAGCGGACTGCAAGTCGCGAGTACCGTGAAAACCGCGATCGACGGTCAGGTAGCTACTCGCTATCACGCTGCAGAACAGGAAATTGATGTACGGGTGCGCCTTCAGCCTGAAGCCCGGGAGAACTTACAACAACTAGAGAATTTAATCTTAGTTTCCGCCACCGGGGCCCAAGTTCCGTTGAACCAGGTGGCACGCATCGAATATGGTATTGGCCCTTCAGTAATTGATCGGGAGAACCAGGTGCGGGTGGTATCCGTAACCGGAGATATTTTCGGTCGGGACCTAAAGAGCGTAATGACCGATATTAAAACCCGGCTAGATCAGATGCCTCTACCCCCGGGCTATACCCTGGAATACGGGGGCGTGGATAAAGAGATGCAAGAAGCCTTTATTGATCTAACTAAAGCCTTGCTACTAGCCATTGTTTTAGTATATATGGTAATGGCCATTCAATATGAATCATTTGTCTATCCTTTTGTGATTATGTTTACCATGCCCACTACGGTGATTGGGGTGATTTTGAGCTTGGCTATCACTGGGCGGTCCCTGAGCGTGGTAGCTTTTGTCGGTTTGATTATGCTGGCGGGGATTGTGGTAAGTAATGGAATTGTGTTGGTAGACTACATTAATACCTTGCGCCGACGAGGGATGGAACGTGAGCAAGCGATTCTCACGGCCGGTCCGGTTCGCTTACGTCCCATTTTAATGACCGCGATTGCGACTATCCTAGCCATGTTTCCTCTGGCCTTAGGATTAGGCGAAGGGGGAGAAGGTCAGGCCCCAATGGCCACGGTAGTGATCGGGGGCTTAACCATGTCTACGATTTTAACTCTGGTCCTGTTGCCGGTTGTATATACCCTTTTTGATGATTTAGGGAACCGGGTTAAAGCGCGCTTGCGTCGGCGTTTAATGGGCGTAGGTTCTGGTTCGTTACCACAGGAGAGGTGAGAATAGTGAAAGAACGAGCATACCGTCCGTTGCCATGTGAGGAAGAGGTAGATAAGGGTAAAGATAAAACCAAAGAACGCGATAAACGTAGTTTGATCTTAGATGCTGCAACCCAAGTCTTTTCCCAATACGGATACCATGAGGCCCGCATGGAGGAGATAGCCACCTGCGCCGGGGTCGGTAAAGGAACCGTTTATGAGTATTTTTCCAGCAAGTTAGATTTGTTTCAGCAGATGATCCGTTCTGGCTTAGACTTCTATTCCCAAAGGATTAAATATACAATGGGGCAAAAGGACGATCTACGGGAGAGGCTCCGGCACTTACTGATCTTACACTTTTGTTTTATTCATAAGTATCGGGATCGGGCGCGGATGATTTTTGGGGACCATGCTTCAATTAATGAGGAAGTGGTCCGTTGGCTGATTTCTTTTCGAGAGGAAAAAGAAGCCCGGTTGGCGGCTATTTTTGAAGCGGAACAGCAGCAGGGAAAAATCCGTCCGGTCGATCCGCAACTAACCGCGCAGATCTTGGTGGGGATGATGGCTTCGTTTGTTTACCCTTTAATTTACACCGAAACCGAACCAGATATAGAAAGGATGGCAAACGAGGTCATAGATATTTTATTTTTAGGTATCAGTTGCCACCGGGAATAAAAAATTTATAGGTTTTGCCTCCTTTTAGCAGGAAAAGGCAAAGCCCTTGAGGAATAAGTAAGGAGCGTCTTTTGCGGACCCTAACCGGCTCCGCAAAAAAGGTGAGGGTTATCTTTAGGTCTCAGGGAGGGAACGATGATGAGAGTGCGTAGAGGAATGGAAAGAGAACTAGCCCTAGAATTTGTACGGGTAACCGAAGCAGCAGCGCTCGCTTCCGGCCGGCTAATGGGCCGGGGAGATAAAGAAGCTGCTGATGATGCCGCCGTGAAAGCGATGCGCACCGTATTCGATACCGTACAAATTGACGGCACCGTGGTAATCGGTGAAGGCGAAATGGATGAAGCCCCTATGCTTTATATTGGTGAAAAACTGGGGACTGGAAACCCTCCCTGTGTGGATGTCGCGGTTGATCCATTAGAAGGAACTAACGTGGTTGCTAAGGGTTTAACTGGGGCTATCTCGGTACTCGCGGTAGCAGAACAAGGCACCCTCTTGCATGCGCCGGATATGTATATGGATAAAATCGCGGTCGGCCCTCGCGCCGTAGGGTGTATTGATTTAGACGCACCTCCACAGGTGAATTTACAGCGGATTGCCCGAGCCTTGGAAAAAGCAATCGAAGACCTTACGGTTGTAATTTTGGATCGGCCTCGGCATTATGACTTGATTAAGGCCGTACGTCAGGCGGGAACGCGGATAAAATTGATTACCGATGGAGACGTTTCCCCAGCGGTGGCCGTAGCTTTTCCGGACTCCGGGGTGGATGTTTTGATGGGGATTGGTGGAGCCCCAGAAGGAGTACTCGCGGCAGCAGCCTTACGTTGTGTGGGTGGCGAAATGCAGGGGCGTTTATGGCCGGAAGATGGCGGAGACATCGCTCGAGCCCAGGCCATGGGGGTTTTAGATATTAACCGCCTCCTCACCATGGAGGACCTGGTTAAAACGGAAGATGTTATTTTTGCGGCAACGGGAATAACCGACGGTGATTTGTTACGTGGAGTACGTTACCTGGGAGATAAAGCTAAAACGCATTCCATCGTTATGCGTGGTCTCACCGGTACCATCCGTTTTGTCGAAGCGATTCACCGTTTTGACAAGAAACCTAATTACGTAGGACCGAAAAGGGTGAAAAGGGGACTAGAAAGTAAGAATAATTTGCCTTCTTAGTCACATAACGGGATGATCTTGTTACGCTTATCGCCTGTTCAGAAAAGATAACCATAATGATGCGAGTCGCGTTCTACTACTAAAAATAGATCTATCCATGCATGAAATTCTTTGATTCAGTATATCCTACCTTGCAGGCCGGTTTTCCCCACCGGGAAAGATATCCTGCGGCCAGTATTCCATGGGATTAGAAGAAAAGGAGATTGTTTACGAATTTCAATATTTCATATTTTTTCCGACCCTGGTTTAGGGCTTTAGGATTATGGTTATGCTAGAAAATATCTATCGGCATATTTTAGTTCTTGCCTTACTTTTCTTTATTCCGGTCATTAATTTTACTTGTTAGCCTAAAAAGTCAATGCCTTCTTTTTTTCCCATTTGTCTTTAGTGAACTTAAACAGGAAAGGAGGGTTTTTACCCTACTCGTGAATATTTCAGAACTAGAAAACAAAACCGTAATGGAACTGTATCAAACGGCAAAGGAGTTAGATCTGGCCGGTTATTCGCGGTTGCGAAAAAAAGAATTAATTTATGAAATTATGAAGGCTAGCATCCAGAAAGATGGTCTAATTTTTGCCCAAGGAATTCTAGAAATTCTACCGGATGGATACGGTTTTTTACGGCCTTTCGCTTATCTTCCCAGTCATGAAGATATTTATGTCTCCCCATCTCAGATTCGACGCTTTGACCTACGTACCGGCGATAAGGTAGCCGGACAAGTACGACCTCCTAAGGAAAGTGAAAGATTCTACGCTTTGTTACGGGTGGAGACGGTTAATGGTTTTTCCCCGGAAGTAACGGCAGAGCGGGTGGGTTTTGAAGCCTTAACCCCTATTTATCCAATAGAAAGGATTCGGCTGGAATATAACCCGGGGGAATTTGCAACCCGCTTAATTGATCTTGTGGCCCCGATTGGCCTAGGTCAACGAGGTTTGATTGTATCGCCCCCTAAAGCGGGAAAAACGATTCTTTTACAGAAAATTGCCAACGCCATTACGAAAAATCATCCGGATATTGAATTAATTGTCTTACTCATCGATGAACGACCGGAAGAAGTAACGGACATGCAGCGTTCGGTAGAAGGAGAGGTCGTGGCTTCAACGTTTGATGAGCCGCCGGAAAATCATGTGAAGGTTTCCGAGATGGTTTTGGAACGAGCTAAACGCCTGGTGGAACATAAAATAGATGTCGTAATTTTGTTGGATAGCATTACCCGACTAGCGCGTGCGCACAACTTAGTCGTCCCCCCTAGTGGACGAACCTTATCCGGAGGCGTTGATCCTACCGCTTTGCATAAACCTAAACGCTTTTTTGGTGCAGCTCGTAAAATTGAAGAAGGCGGCAGTCTAACCATTCTAGCAACGGCTCTAATTGATACTGGCAGCCGGATGGATGAAGTGATTTTTGAAGAATTTAAAGGAACCGGCAACATGGAATTAGTCTTGGATCGTAAATTGGCCGAAAAACGGATTTTCCCGGCCATTGATATCAAGCGCTCGGGTACCCGACGGGAGGAACTGTTGATGACCCGGGAGGAATTAGAGGCAATTTGGGCTTTCCGACGTCGTTATGCCCAACCTAGTACCGCGGAAGCTACCGAGATGTTCTTGGATGCATTAAAAAAAGCTAAATATAATCGTGATCTGGTACGGGGCATGAGTAAAGTCTTTGAACTGAATAATAATCATCGGGATTAAGAGTGTAAGGGGTCGTGTCGTAAGGAGAGAAAAGGCCATTTAAGAAAGGTATGAATAATTTTCGGGTAAAACTGAAAAAATAGGAAATAAATCCCCGGCTTAATAAGGCCGGGGAAATTTTTCGGATGGAGTGAATACCCGAAATGTATCGATACCACAGGTCAGGGTTGGGCTTAGTTTTCTTTTTATGCCTAACTCTGGCTGGCTGGGTTGGGTCCGTAGATCCCTTACTGGCAAGGCTATTGCCTGAAAACTTTCCCGTTTCGTTTTCTAACTTAGTTGAGGAAAGATCGGAAGCAGTTTTAGTTAATAATTACGATTCCGATGCTGATATAACTACCTCCTTAACGCGTCAATACCGCGTACGGTCCGGGGATACCCTGCGACAAATCGCAAGAAATTTTCAGGTAGACTGGCGCAACCTGGCGGAGAAAAACGAGTTATCTAATCCTAACCTTCTCCAGGCGGGTCAAATTATTTGGATCCCGTCTGGGGCGAGGGTGCCGTCCGGCTCTGGGTCAGGTTCAGATTACGCGTGGCCGGTTATTGGCCGGATTACTTCCCATTATGGTTACCGGGGGCTTGGCTTTCATTACGGATTAGATATTGCAGCTCCTTTGGGTACCGCAATTCGAGCGGCCGCGTCCGGCATCGTAAGTTTTGCCGGTTGGAAAAGCGGTTATGGCTATCTGGTCATCATTGAACATGATTTAGGGAGCCGGTCCTTGTACGCTCATGCCTCGCAGGTTCTAGTTCATTCGGGAGAACGGGTGTCCACCGGGCAAGTGATTGCGGAAATCGGTAGCACCGGTCGTTCTACCGGTCCCCACTTGCATTTTGAGTTAGAGGTAAGGGGCCGGCGGGTCAATCCGATACCTTATCTCTGGTAGTAAGGAAAAAATTAAATACGCTCCCGGAACCAATTGTGATAAGATAAAGGAAACTGTGTCGGATCGGTTTGACTTATTCCAGCAATGCCTTAGAAGGTAACTCCCTGACGGAAACCGAGACCAAAATACCGATTCGAGATTATTATGAAGCCATTGGACACAGCGCAGCTTATGATTATTTGTATACTTTGTTGAAGCAAAACGTAGTAACCGAAGCCCAGATCAAAAACTGCACAAGCTTTTTTATCGGCTGATTGATGATAAAAATGCCGGACGCTATCGCAAGCAAAAAGTTTTTATCAGCGGTTCAAGATACCGTGTTCCGGATCCAGAGCAAATTTCAGCCTTAATGTCGGAATATATCAACCAGCTGGTTGAATTAAGAAAGAGTCGACATCCAGTAGAATTTGCCGCTCTGGCACATAAAGGTTTTGTGTTTATTCATCCCTTTGTTGATGGGAATGGTCGGGTAGCTCGGTTGTTAAGAGGTTAATTTTTCAAATGAGAGGGTTGGAAGGGTCCATGTTGGAGATGGTTTTAGCCAATGAAAAAGGCCAAGTTAGGGAATATCCGGGCTGGGCCATGACCGGCCGTTTAGTAACCCAACTCGTTGAGCCAACCAAAGAAGAAGTAATTCCCCTACCGGCCGGAGCCACCTTAACCTTACTTCCCCACCGTCATCCGGTGGGGATTGATCCAGCCGGCCAGTTCAAGGCCGTGGAGGCAGATCCTTTTGATCCCCGGCTAAAATCAGCGCTGGCCGTAGGCGCTTTATTGCCCCAGGGCTATACTCGCACCTTAGTTCCGGCCTATATTCGGCCGCAAGTGGCGGATCCTCTGCCACTTTTCGGTTATGCAGCCGTAGGTTTTAAGGAGGGTCGTTTCTGGGTGGCCGCGCAGCAGACGGATGACGATCATCGCTGGAACCCTAGTTACTATCAAACCCCGGAATTGGCGTCCCGACTTACGGAACGCTTAGCAGCTTACCCCGAAAATCGATTGCTGCGGCACCTGGCTCGGTGCGCGCGAGAATATTCCTGCTTTACGGCTCAGAATATTTTTTACCGGCGCTGGGAGGCGGGGGCCCCCTTTTCGCCGGCCTGTAATGCGCGTTGTGTAGGTTGTATCTCGGAACAGGCTGCCGAATGCTGTCCGGCGCCGCAAATGCGGATTTCGTTTCGACCTTCGGTGCAGGAAGTAGTAGAAATAGCCATACCTCACCTGCGGGAGGCGGAAGACGCTATCTTTAGTTTTGGCCAGGGATGTGAGGGCGAACCCTCGCTACGGGCCGAAGAACTAGCGGTGGCGCTCAAAGAGATTCGGCAACAGACCGATCGCGGGACTTTAAACCTGAATAGCAATGCCGGACGCCCCGGGGCCATAGAATTACTATCTCAGGCCGGGCTTAACGCGCTGCGGGTAAGCCTGATTAGTGCTAATGCCGAGCTTTATGATCATTACCATCGGCCCCAAGGCTACGGATTAAATGAGGTAAAGGAAAGCATCCAACGGGCCGTTAACACCGGCGTTTATGTTTCTTTGAATCTATTACTCTTTCCCGGCGTAACCGACCGGGAAGAAGAACTAACCGCCTTGCTGGACCTGGTGCAAGAAACGGGACTAGCTATGATTCAATTGCGAAATTTAAATATTGATCCCGAAATTTTCTTATCCCTAACCCCTCCGAGTCAAGGAGCATCCTTAGGGATCCCGGCTTTTTTACAGGTACTGAAACAGGAATTACCCGGGGTTATCGTTGGTAACTACTCTCGGACGGTTGGGGGACCTCCCAAGATGGAACCCTAAGTCCGGAGACCCAATTAACCCCGAATAACCGCAGGGCTGGCGCGATCAAATGCTGGCCTTTACAAAGCATGACGTAGCATATCACGTTCTTCGTGTACTACTTGTACCAGGGTATCCCGATCCAGATTATCTACCACATACAAGGTCCCATGCGCGGTTTTAGCCAATTTCTCTAAGAAATCCCGATTGGAACGAACGCCAATACAGGCCAGTCGCACGTTGGATTTGGCAATTTCCTCTGCTGCTTTCAGGGCATCAGCCTGCGAGTCAAACGACCACAGGGGATAAGTCGGCATCCCATCCGTAATCAGGATGAGCAGGGGATTGCGGACGCGGCTTTCTTTAATTAATTCGAGACTTTTCATTAATCCACTGGCCAGAGGGGTCATCCCTTCCGGGATCACGGTACGCAAACCGGCCATTAACCGACGATGGTTGTGCGTAAAGGGTACCACCACGCGGGCTTCCATTTCTTGAAAAGCTACGACCGAGACTTTTTCTCTTAAGACGTACAGTAAATGTTCCGCCAGTTGCCAAGCCGCTCGGCTTTTCTCTCCAGCCATGCTTGCGCTGCAATCAACCGCTAGACACACATCCATTGGGACAAAAGATTTTTTGCCGTAGACGCGGATATCTTCCGGGGTAATGCGCAGGCGTTTCAGGCCATCGAGTCTACTGCGAACAGCTCCCTGAATGATCGTTTCCGGCACGGCAATGGTCATTGAAGCATTTTGATCATCGCGGACCAGTATCTTATGGCGATTAAGCACATCTTGCTCCCGGCACTTCATCTGGGTACTGTCTGTTCGTTGATAGCGTCGGTTTTTACCGGGCAGACGACGTAAGATTTTTCGCAATTCCGCTTCCAATTCACGACGGTTCACTTGCAGATGTTCCCGCAGTTCCTGGCCTTCTTCCGTCAGGCTGTATCCTAACAGACCTTTACGGGCTAGACCCAGATTAGCCATTTGTTCCGCCAATTCATCCAGGTCCTGATGTCGTTTTTTCACCGAACGTGGGGCCAGGCGTTGCAAGAAGTTACCATGCATCGTATCTAAAAACTCTACGGCATCTTCGATGCTACCCAGGCGTCGGGCCATTTCCAGGATCAACTGATTTTGATTTTGCAGGTAGACAATTTCATCCCCAGGTCGACGTTTGCCGAAAAAGGGAATTACCAGGCGGTCTAGTTCGCGTTGCTTAGTTTTACCATATCTATTTAGTACCTCAGCTACGCGTCGAATGTTGTATCCCTGCTGCAGAATAGCGGTTTCCACCGCGTCGATGATGCATAAGATCAAGGCATACCACTCTTCAGACAGTTCGATTAAAACATGTACATGATCATGAAGGTTCTCAGGAATATCCGTAGGCAAATCAAAACCCTTACTCATCAAGGGGTAAAGATATCCTTGATTTTCCGCGGTAGCCAGGAAGACCCGTTTCGTCACTTCACTGGGCTCGTAAAGTCGGTCTTCAGCTTTACGGATCGTTAACTCCGCGGCCTGACGCTCCCAAAAATCGTCGATGGCGTTCCAGACTCGCCGCGCTATCGGCACTAGCTTGAGCACCGTGGGATCATGGTAAACGTCAATATGCACGGCCTGTCCGGGGTCAGAAAAGCGTCCAAAGGCTTTACCCGCATCTTGATCAATCAATACGCGAATTTTTCGGGGATCGGGCGGATGTGGTTGATGGAGGCAACGACTTACCACAGCGCTTTCTCCTACCCGTACACCCTGACCTTTTTTAAAAAACAGCCGCAGGTTGTTACTTAAGGCAACTTCTTTAGCTGCTAAAGCGTTATTCATCATAGTTCCCACCACCCTTTCTTATAGGTTAATCGGTTGACCTTTTATTCAATCAGCGGCAGTATTAACATATACAGACAGGACAAGGAAACTAAAAGAAAAATGAAGAGCGGAAAGATGATTTTAACTAACGGTACCGTATAGCCCATTCCGATCTGGACCAGTGGGGATTCTTCTTCTAGAATCAACCGTTCTGCTTCTTCCATTTCTTCCGGAACGAGAACGGTTTCCGTACGCGGTGGAGTCAAAAAGGTCGTGTTTTCATTTGAGGTCAAGTCCGCTAAGGTCGGGTCCGAAGCAGCAATATGTTTTTGACTGCGCTTAAAGGGAACAAAGCGTCGGATTTTTTGCGGTTTTTCGTCAATTTCAAGGGCTGCTTTTGCCTCTAGCTCCGGGGTTTCTGAACTTTCTACCCCGGAACGATCGATTCGCTTGGCTTCCAACCAGACTAACTCACCGGGGTTCGTATTCGCGCGTTTAGGCTGCTTACGTTTTATCCCCCGTCGTAACCGCTTTTCGCGTTGTAATTGGATCTCATCGATTTGCGCAACCAG
>JAAYQE010000199.1 GCA_012519455.1 Syntrophomonadaceae bacterium | reverse complement strand
TTCGGGAGGAAAATCTGTATAAGGCCCTGACCAAATTAGTTGGCTAAAGTCAGAAATTCAAAGAGCTATTAAGAGTATAAAGAGCTATATTTAGATGATTCGTCAAGATAAAAAAGGACCCCCCTGGTTGTTCTCTAAACGGCAACCGGGGGCTACCAGAATGTGCTCAGAAATATACCCTAGTGATTATAGGGTTTTTTTTATTTATGTTTTTAGTTACGTTTTGGCTTTCAGATCCGTCTATATAAATAAGATGAAATAACCAAGGAGTTTTTTTAGGAGAGGCGGGTCAAAGGATGATGACCGAAAAGGATTACCGGATGGAGCCGGAAGCGGCGGCCAGTTACCCCGAGGGAACGGTGGGGGTTTTATTTGAGGAAATTTATGACACGCACTTTGAGGCCGTCAACCGATACCTGCGTTATCGGGTAGAGAATTCTTGGGACGCGGACGATCTAACGGCTGTGGTATTTGTCAAGGTTCTAGAAAATTTGGGACGGTTTCGTGGCGAAGCTCCCTGGGCGGTGTGGATTTTTCGGATTGCCCATAATACCTATGTTGATTATCTTCGGGGACGTCGGGAAAGGGTGTTTTCTCCGGAAGAACTGAAGCAACTGGGGGGAGGTGGAGCCGGTCCGGAGGAAAAGATTTTAAAAAGTGAAGAGACCCGACGCTTAAGAAATATGCTGCAAAGCTTGACCCCTGAACAAAGGGATGTGGTTTCTTTAAGATATGCGGGTGAATTAAAATTTGGACAAATTGGCGAGGTATTAGGGCGTTCTGAAGCCGCGGTACGTATGACGCATCATCGGGCTCTCAAAAACTTGCGGGCCGGGTATCGACTAGAAGAGGAAGGCAGGTGAAACTTGATGCATAACAAAGATGACCGCCCGGATGATTCTTTATCGGAAGATAATCTAGAAAATTTGTTGGTACATATGCGGGGAGTAAGAGCAGCCATACCGGTTAATCAGAAATTGCGGGAAGAATTACGTGGCCGATTACGCGAGCAATTAGCCAAGCAGGTTAAGGCTGAAGCGGGTGAAGCCCTTCCCCAGGAATTTGCTGATTCTAGCCGGGAAGGAACGATTCTTCCCGAATCCCCTTCTACCGTTTCTCCGGGAAAACCAACGAAGGTACTAGGCCGGCTAAAAAGAGCGTGGCCTTGGTGGGGCACAGCCGGTATTCTGGTTTTACTCTTGGGCAGTTGGCTCTGGTGGAATACCTTGGCGCCTCGTTCTTTAGAGGCTGGTTCTACTTGGTCGATTACCCGTTTTTGGTTTGACGGTTCAGCCTTGGATGCAGCTCAGGGCTTGAGCAAAGCCGATTGGGTAGTGGTCCGGGATGGCGGTTTGGTTTTGGTCGGCGAATCCGGAAAACAAACGGCCCTGCTCAAACCACCGGCCGGGGGAAGTTATTTGGCGGCAAGCATCTCGTCCCAGAAAGGGTACCTGGCCTTAATCCGTCAAGATAATTCCGGATTGGAGCAATTAATCCTGGTTAAGGTCGAGATGGCCACGGACCGTCTGGGCATTAATCAACAGAGTTTAACGGCAGCTCTGGCGGAACCAGAGGTTCTTTATCAGGCCCAAGCTAACCAGCAGCTTAAAGATTTAGCCTGGTCGCCTAATAGTAGGACCTTGGCCTTAAGCATAACAGCGACCCAGGGCGAAGAAGATTTGTTTTTGTTTTCGCTCGAATCAAAAGAGCTTATCCGTATAGGCCCTGGTAGACACCCGGCCTGGTCTCCAGATGGTTCCCGGTTGGTAGTGGAGCGGTCTGGACCAGGAAGCGAAACTACGCAGTTGTGGCTGTTAAATCGGGATGGAAGTAATCCTCATTATTTAACGAACGGGGAAAAACCGGTTTGGGGAAAAAACGGTTATTTAGCCTACGTTCAGTCTATAGATACGGAAAAGGTGTTGACTTATGACCTGGACGGTTTCCCTTTGTTTAGGGTACAACAGCGGATGGGGGAGGTGCGAACGCTGCACTTAGGAGCTAATGGTAACCGGGTAATCGCGACTTTGACCCAAGGAAAAACCCTGGAAGGAGACCAATTATTACTGGCTCCTGATAACCAGCGGAGTATAGCTGAGTTAAGCTGGTTACGCCAATTAGAATTAGAAAGAGTTAGAGAACCTAGAACGCTGCGCTTAGAACCAACCAATAATTATCTTGGTTTGGAATTTGCTCCAGATGGCGGGACCCTTCTGATCTTGCGTCAGGACGGGGGCATGGTGCAATTGGAACAAATCGGGTTACAAGAAAAGATCGGGAAGGCGAGGTGATACGGGGTGCAATTACACCTTCGGATTAGTCCATATTATCGCTGGCTTTTTCTAGGAGCAATTGCGGTATTGATGCTATTAATTTTTAGACCTTATCCGGCATCCGCAGGTACAGTAGGGATGACCGTTCGACCTGGTTTAGGCGGACTATACAAGGGGAATCAAATCGTACCTATAAAGGTAACGATCGAGAACCCGGGTTCGGATTTAACCGGCATTCTTCGGGTTCGGCCTTTAGATAAGGAAGATACAGAATTAGGTTATATCTCAGGTGAAGATCAAATGAGGTTTCGCCAATGGGAGAGCGAAATTCATCAGGAGGTAAAGGTTTTAGCGGGTCAAAGGGCGGAGTATGAACTACTGCTTCCCGGCAATTACCTAATGATACGGCCGGTAATCGAATTTCGGGTAGGAAATCAAGTGTTGGCTAAGACCCGATTGGAGGGGACGAACGTTGACGGACAGCGGGTAATGATTGCTCTAGGGGAGTCTATTCTGGATAGTAGTCTACCCGCGTGGGTATCTAATGAGCAGAATCCCTCGTTAACCTTGAAATATTTGCCGGTGTCGAGTTTACCGGTAGATATAAATGAGTTACGCATTTGTGATTTGATGTTAGTAGATGCCAATGCAGTGATGGCTTTAACCGAGGCTCAGGAGCAGACCTTACGTGAGTGGGTTTATCTGGGGGGGTGGCTGGTCTTGTTTCCCGGTCCCGGAACGATGGAACAAGGCCGATTGGCTGATCTGACTCCGGTACACTCAGCAACCGTGAAACAAATCCGCGGTACTTTTGTAGGACTACGTGGTGGGGAGTCCCTCACGATCCGGACCGGTCCGGTAGTGGCGGGAAAAGCCCTGATCGTGGAGGATGGATTAAACTTAGTGGCTCGGCGCAGCTTGGGCCATGGTCAGGTACTTTATTGTGCGGCGGCCCCCGGTGAACTGGGTAAAGAAGCAACCGGGGTTTGGAGTCTTTTAGCCGGTTTATCGTCTGGACCAAGCGTAACCGGGGAGAAATTTATCCCCTCAGGTAAATGGTCTTACTTCAATGATATAAGACGGCTGATCAATGCTAGTACTTACATACCCCAACTCCGGCCGCCTTCTACTGCCCTATTATTTGGTTTATGGTTACTGTATGTAGTCGGAATTGGGCCTCTGTTGTATTTAGGGCTACGCCGGTTGGATCGACGCGATTGGGCGTGGGGGGTGATCCCGGTCGGTGCTTTACTGGTTGCGGTAGGGTTTTATTTATTGGCTCCTTCTCACCGGTTTGACGGACAGCTAACCCAAACTTTGGCGACAATTGAGATTTATCATCCCCAACTGGCGGAGATTAATGCCGGGGCCACAGCGGTTTCGAGTTCCGGGGGAGATCTACTGGTTCAGGGTAGCCCTGGCCTGTATGTTTACCCGGAGACCGAGACGCGTTCGCAAGACGGGAGCACATCAACGCTGGTACAGCAGAGCGAAAACCGTATGCAGGTAGCGTTTAGCGATGTAGGATTTGGTTCGATACGTCAAGTCAAGGCATACGGGCTGGCCCGTAATCTAGGGAATATTGAAGGAGAACTTTATTTACAGGGACATCAGTTAAAGGGGCATTTGACTAACCAAACGGGGATGGCTCTCCGCGATGCCCATCTAGTCTTTGAGGGGAAAAAAGTAATTTTTCTAGGAGATCTACCGGTACAGGAGACGGTACTAATTGAAAAGACGTTAGCCTCTTTAAAAGACCTGGAAACCGATCCCTTCTGGGAAGAACCCTGGCGTCCGGATAATCCCTACTGGCGAGAGTTTCGGATGCGTGAGTACCAGATGTTAGGAGGTACAGAGCGGGCACGTACCGTTTCTCTTCAGGAACAATGGGAATCGGGATTCTCGACCGAAGTACAATTGATGGCCTGGCACGATGGAACTCCGTCGCTGCTGTCCGTCCATGGTTCTGCCGGAACCACGGAACAATACGGGCTGACCCTTATTAAACAAGTTTTACCCTTGAAACTAGCAAATGGTGAAGTGCGCATACCGGCTGGTTTTATCCGGCCCCGGATTGAAAGCGGTAAAGTAGTTGATATCCAACCAGAGGGTTTTGTTTTAAATGAAAATGCCGAATTAATCTATCATCTAGCAGCATTAAGGCAGGAGTACCATATGCAAATTAAGAGCCTGGAGTTTTCTCCCGTATCTATTCCAGGTTGCAGTTTAGAAATCTATAATCACCAGAATAACCAATGGGAAGCCCTACCCGCGGAAGGAAGGAAGCTAGGTGCTGGGGAAACTAGTGACTACCTGACTTCTGATTTACAATTAAAGATGCGGATTATACAAAAAGACAACTTTGGTAAGGTTATTCCCTTCTTCTGGGTAGGTCCGGCAGTGGAAGGGGTGGTTTCGGAATGATTCAACTAGATCAGCTAACTAAACACTTCGGAGCGGTCCGCGCCTTAGATAATCTAAGCCTAGAAGTTAAGGAAGGGGTTGTATACGGATTAATTGGTCCGAACGGTGCTGGTAAAACTACAGCAATGAACATTCTAGCTACCTTACTTTTACCGGATACCGGTACAGCTCGAGTGGGGGGGCGAGATGTAGTCCAGGAGCCCCGGGTGGTTCGCCAATTGATTGGATATATGCAGGATTTCTTTGGGGTGTATGATGGATTACGTGCCTCCGAGTATTTAGATTTTTTTGCCGCTGCTTATCGGATACCGGTTGCTCGACGATCGCAGTTAATCCAGGATTTACTTGAATTGGTTAATTTACCAGATAAGGGAGAGGTTTATGTAGATACCCTGTCGCGGGGGATGAAACAACGTTTGGCCCTAGCGCGTTGCCTGGTACATGACCCACCGGTTTTGATTTTAGATGAACCAGCTTCTGGGCTGGATCCTCGGGCCCGCGCTGAACTGAAAGAGATTATTCGTCAACTTAAACATCTGAATAAAACGGTTTTAATCAGCTCGCATATTTTGCCTGAATTAGCGGAAATGTGCGACGAAGTAGCTATCCTTGATCACGGCCGGTTGGTAACTTGTGGTCCCGTGGAAGAAATTACTCGGGTTTCGCAAGGATCGAGATACCTAAAAGTAGAGGTAATAGAAAGGGCTCAGGAACTGGTGGCCTTTTTAAATAGCCAACCCGCTGTTTCCGGGGTTAGAGTTGAAGGTTTAAGCGTTAAGTTTTTTCACCTGGGAGACCCGGTCCAGCAGGCGCAGTTGTTACAGAATTTAGTAACTGCGGGCTGGCCGGTATTGGAATTTGGCGAGGTGCGGCGCAATCTGGAAGAGGCCTTTATGGCGGTAACCGGAGAGGAGGGAGGCGTAGAGGATGGAGCTTAATCCCGTTTTACGAAAAGAGTTATATCAACGTTTTCGCCAAAGTAAAACTGCCTGGTTATTAGCGCTATATCTCCTGGTTCTGGGGGGATTTGTTCTTGCCTTTATCTATTTGAACTGGCGCTATAATCAGGGGTACTATCAACCCGGTCGCAGCTGGGAGATCTTCGTTATCTTAAGCGTGGCCCAATTGGTACTGCTAGCCTTTGTGGTTCCGGGTTTAACCGCAGGGGCCATTAGCGGTGAACGGGAGAGGCAAACTTTAAATGTATTATTAACGACTCCTTTAACTCACCGGGGAATTGTCTGGAGTAAACTGCTGGCTTCTACGGCTTTTATGGTCATCATCATTTTAGCTACTTTACCTTTGTATGGGATTGTATTCATGTTTGGCGGTATCGCTCCAGGACAGGTTTTGGGCATGTTCGGGTTTTTTCTGTTGACCATGTTTCTTTTTGCGGCCTTAGGTATCGCTTGCTCTTCTTTTTTTAAGCGGACCGGGGTGAGTACGGTAACTAGTTACGGATTAGTTTTGGCTCTGACCGGAGGCACCGGCTTTTTAATCGCTTTCCTGAATGAAGTGGGAAAGGTGAACCGGCCCGAGAGTATGATGAATCCGGGATTTCTGGCCTGGGTGGTGGAGATCTTGCAGGAGATTAACCCAATTTTTATTTTAATGGAGATTTTAGGTGAAGGAGGGATTAATACAGGAGTCAGCTTGGGTCTTCCGTATTGGGGTTCTTATGCCCTTTTCTGTATAGGGGTAGGGGTACTACTGTTGATCTGGAGTAGTCATTTACTGCTTCCACAGCGTAATAGTAACCGCTTTAATTTAAAATAATTATTGAAAGCACCATAGGGCATTCATTTTCATTAAACTATTAACAAACTATTAACGAAGGGTAAGGAAACATCGCTTTTTAGCAGTATCCTTACCTTTTATTATGGAGATGAATTCTAAATATTAGAAATATTATAGTCACCAATAATACAATATGGTAAAATACCACTAATAGGGGGTAATTGATGGAAAATAAGGAGGATGATACCATGTATACTCCACGGTTTACGGTAGGAAACATACCTAAAAAGGTGCGGCTTGGAGATATAACGGTTAGAGATGGGTTTCAACACGAGGAGTTTTACGTTCACCCAGATGCTAAAATCTGGTGTATTGAACAGGCCCTCAAATGTGGGTTCAAAGATATTGAGATAACTAATTTTGGCAATCCGCGCATAATTCCGCAGTTTGGGGACTGCTGGGAAATTACCGAGCGAGCCTGCCGGTTGCGGGAAAAGTATAATGTAGAGGCGGAGTATACAGCGATTGCGATTGCCAAAGATCGAACTTATCCAGTTATTGAAGCCAAAAAGGCCGGTAAACCGGTACCAGATCGTCTTCTAATCATGGTCTCTACCAGTGAAGCTCATCAGCGGACTAATAGTGGGCTATCGCATCGGGAATATCTAGCTAACAGCGAAGTAGTAACCCGGGATTTAAGAGAAGCGGGGTTTAAGGTATGTGGAGCAGTAAGTACCATCTGGGGTTGCCCGGTGACGCAGTCCGCTACGGATCTTGATTGGGCCGTGGATTTAACCGAAATTTTTTTCCGGATGGGGGTTTCTGACATTGAGCACGCGGATCACGACGGACAAGCCAATCCAGTAGCCGTGTATGATTATTTTGCTCGTATTATGGACCGGTTCCCCAATCCAGATTTACATGTGGCTCATTTTCACGTGACCCGGGGCTGGGGTTTGACTAACGTTTATGCAGCGATGCAAGCCGGCATTACGCGTATTGAGGCTACTTTTGGTGGTATTGGGGGGCAACCGGCTAATTTTGTGGATGGTCGGCCGGTTAAAGGGACCGGTAAGTACTACTACACCAACCCGGATGCTGTGGGGTTGGTGACCATGGAGGATCTGCTGGTAATGCTTAATGGCATGGGAGTAGAACACGGGATTGATATGGAATTAGCTTTTGAATACGGTCATATGGTGGAAAAAATATGTAAGCGATCTTTACGATCTTCTGCCCTTCATTTTGGAGACTTACCAAAGTACGGGGAAATAAAAACTACCCGGAATTATAAGGTAGAAGAATGGAGAGAACGATTCCCCCAACCCCGGTATACGGTGCCGGGGGTGCCGGAAAATGTATGGTAGGGATAGGGGTTATTAAAGTTTAATCACCGGATCTTCTAGGGTTTTGGCATGAGCCTCACAAAAGGACAGCTGAATTTTATAGGTAAGGAAGGAACTTTCTCCGGCATAGCGAAAAGAAACTAAGGAACACCTGAAGTACACAATCCATAATTTTTTACGATGAAAAGGGGTTAAAAGATGCCGTATAAAACGCTACTTATCGAAAAACAGGATGGAATTGTTATTTTAAGCCTTAATCAGCCAGAAAAAAGAAATGCGATGACGCTGGAATTAGGTGAGGAATTTAAAGCTGCATTAGCTGAATTAAAAAATGATCAGGAAGCCCGGGTTTTAATCCTTACCGGTCAGGGATCTTCCTTTAGTTCTGGGGGGGATTTGCAGTCTACTTTTGATCAATTCGAGGCTCCTCCCATGCAGGCTAAAACCAATATCATTAAGTATTATCGGACCTTTTTAGCGATAAGGGACTTGGAGATACCCACGATCGCCGTTATTAAAGGACATACCATTGGTGCTGCCCTATGCCTGGCCCTAGCCTGTGATATGCGTATTGCTAGCACGGATACCAAAATGTCTATGTCTTTCATTAAGATTGGGATTCATCCGGGTATGGGGACTTCTTATCTACTACCCCGCTTGATTGGTACAGCTAAAGCCTTTGAGATGTGTCTTACCGGGGATCCCATAGATGGTGAGGAAGCACATCGAATTGGGTTAGTAAACCACGTTGTTGAACCGGAACGACTTATGGAATTTTCCTTAGATTTAGCCCGTCGGATTGCTCGTAATCCGGTAGTGCCGGCCCGTTTTTTAAAAAAATCAATTTATCGTGGCCTGCATACGGATTTAGAAAGTGCGTTGGATTATGAATCTTCTACGCAGGTAATTTGCTCGTTTACTGAAGATATGAAGGAAGGGTTAGCTGCGGCGAGGGAAAAGCGAGCACCAGTTTTTAAAGGGTGTTAAAAGGGGTCTATTTTCTCGAATTAGTATCTATGGATTCAAAGACCTCTAGGAAATCGACATTTCTCAGGGGTCTTTTCATTATGTTTTTGGCATCCGTTGAAGTATCATTATCACTTTAGGCGCAGTCTTAGGGGTAAGCGTATTCGGGCTTAAACGCCATTTTATCTGCATATTATAACCTTAAAAGAATCAGCGGGGGATACGTATGGGGATTCAAGTTCAATCATAAAATAAGTAGCAAGCTGCCTTTTTTGGACGAGGTAGGTTGGGAGCCAAAGGAGGTTTAAAACAATGAAGCTGCTAATATCCATAGGAGCCATCAGAAAAGTTGAGTCCCTCCAAAAACGGCTAGACCTGGAAGCGCACAACTTGGAAAATTGGGGGATTAAGTTCGTCCTGAACTCAGTTAAGGTTGGAGAACTTACCCTCTTACAGTGTAATCTGCGCCCTATTCTTCAAACGATGCCGAATCAGGAATTAATAATCCGTTATTATCTGGCCCGGGTTATATCTGATTTTATCGTAACGGAGTGGGAGCTACCACTGCTTAATAAAATAGTAAACCAGCATCACAACCTTGTAGCCTGGGTGGAACGTGATCAAATTACGCAACGGGCAAAAAAAATTTTAGATCTAACGGATTTAATCCAAGAGGATAAAACCGTAGCTTTGGTCGCTAATTCTAACCGTCGGAATTGGATTTTGAAAGAAGTATTCCATTATCTAGAAACGAATAATGAACTGATCATTGATGGCTTTTTGCGTTTTCGTTTAAAGAAGTATTTAAACCAATTGCGGCAAGCCGTTGATTTAGCTATTGATGAAGTACAGCAGGAAAAGGAATACCAGGAGTTTATTCACTTATTACGTTATTTTGTTCAAATGCAGGAACCACAGGTGAGCCAAGCACACGTAATCTTACGACCGAACGGAATTTTTCATATTTTTGATGCCCAGGGAAAACCGGTAGAAAATGAATATCAGGATAGCTTTCTGCTGGAGGTAGTTGATAATGAATTAAATTATGAAGATCTCTTACTTAGTGCCTTAATAACTCTGGCCCCACAGCAAATAACTCTTCATACCTTAGAAATTAAACGCTATCTAGAATCAATCGGTACCATCCAAAGAGTTTTTGGCGGTCGGGTAGAAATTTGTAGGGGATGTGAACGCTGCCAGGAGCAGGGACAACCTTATAATTAGTTGAGGATTAGGGCGATCATCTTAATGTTTCTTGGTGGAGTGGCCTACTGGGCTATTAAAAGTATATTCTGATTTAGTGTTGCTAAACGAAATCTAGTCGCGTTAAATATATAAATAAATTAATGAAAGGTTGATGAAAATGAAGAAATCACCTATCGTGCTGCTATTCTTTATTTCAGTAATATTACTAGCCAGTACGCCGGCCTTCGCCTCCCAACCATTGACCATTAATCTAAACGGGTCTGCGGTATCTGCTCCTTCGGATACCAGGATAGTGGAAGGCCAAGTAATGGTTCCCCTGCGCTGGGCCGCTGAACAGCTAGGTGCCCGTTCGATTGAATGGGACCCAGAGAAACGCCATGTAACTATAAAAACTAACCAAGATGTTTATCAAGTTAAAAAAATGGCTTCTTATATTAGGGGCTTAGAACCTCGGTCCATAGATAAGGAAGCTGAAATGTGGCCTCTCCCGGACAGAGCAAAAACAATTGAATTACCCCGTCTTCGCGATCATCAATTAATACTAGAATTGGATTGCTGGAAACCCGAACTAATAACAAGACCTTTAAAACCCGTTATTACCATAACATTAACTTATGATAATGCAGCTTACATAGATGCTTACGCGGTATACAGCGCGGAAAACCACAACGGCCACATTTACGTGCCCATGGATTGGTTAGCCGAACTGTTCTATGCCGATGTTCATTATAACGAGGCCACAAATCTGCTGTCCATTCAGGCCCCTGATCTAAAAAAAATCACCCAACAAATTGCCGCTATAGAGGATGTCCTTGTCCCGACCACTCCCGAAGAGACAGTCAAGCTTTGGGGTCGGGGAGAGCAGACGCGGAGTGGTGCCCTACAATACGCAGCTCTATCACCAGAACTGCGTCAGCAAGCGGACGAGCGTATTCGTGAATCAGGCTGGGTTACGGGGTGTTCAAGCCCCTGGGTAGGACCGATTACCATTAAAGAAAAAAAGATGCTCAGTGATACCGCGGTGGAATATACGGTTACTTTTCCTGAAGTAACTTCTGCCCCTCCCAATCCAATGGCAACCGAAATAATAGTTGTTGAAAGGCTTGCTTTTGCCGGCAAAGAAGGATGGTTTATTACTGAGATGCCGCAGTCAAGCGGTTATGGAATTATTGCTGGAACTTATCAAAATGTCCTGGTCGCTTTTCCCGACGTTCAGCTTTTCCTTCCCCTGCCCACTGACTGGAGAATAGAAAGGACTAAGCATGGGTTTGATTTGAAAGACGACCTAGGCAATACCTTCGGCACTATTGACCAACTAGGTGGATATTATCTCCCCAACCACAGCGAGACTCTGAGTGACCAAAAGATTACGGTCAGCCAGGGGGAAAGCCATCTGCTGGTGCTGTCACGTTCGTTTTCAGCAGCTTCAGGGTTAGATGAGAACTGGCAGGAAGTCCACGCGTTGCTGCCGTTTAAGGAGCAGATCTGGATCGACCTTTGCATTAGAGTTAGCCCCGAAAATGACGTTGCGCAATTAAAAACGATCTTAGAAAAGGCAATAACCGGAGTAGTTTATTATCAACCGGAAAAGCTACTGCCACAAACGGAAATTGGTTCAAGTCAGCCGGTGGATACAACTGACTGGGAACCGACAATATATGCTACTGTCAACAACTTTAACGGAGTTTCTATGACGGTAAAGGAAGGAACAGCGTCCCCTACCGGTTTGACAGTAGGATTTGAAAATAACTCCAATAGTCAGTGTATCTACGGCAATAATTTTTGCTTGGAAAAGAAAATCAATGGAAGTTGGTATCAGGTTCCGTTCGCTATCGACGGCAACTACGGCTTTAACGATATTGGCTATGATTTGGCGGCTGGGGCCGAGGGTGAATGGACAGTCAATTGGGACTGGCTCTATGGCGGTCTGGACACCGGTGAATACCGCCTTGTCAAAGATATCCTTGAAATACAGTTTATAAGTTTTAGAGGACCAGGGAAATATGACACTTACTATTTAGCTGCGGAGTTTACAATTTAATAGTTGTATTTATGACCAATTATCTAGAAAGGAAAGGACGCCTCATTAACGTGCTACTGCGCCAATAAAACCACCAAGGCGTCCAAGGACCTTTTGGGAGAAACTGGCAAGCCTGAAAAGGCGGCCTGTTTCGACCCGAGCAGTATTGAGTATCCGGAACTAACCCCAGGTTATTCATTATATTCAATAATAAGAGTATAATATTATTTAACATTAGAGATACATGAGAAAATAATTATTAGTGCAATATATTGATAATTCTTTGAAAGGTGATTATAATATAAAACATTGGTAGAAGTTTGCAGCGCTGCACTCTATAATAAATACAGAACATTAGGAGGATATTGTTTTGGCAAATACTATGAAAGCTTTGGTATATAATGGCCCAAACAAGATAGCTCTCGAAGACATTCCCCTGCCCAAAATTATTGAACCAGATGATGCCATTGTTCGAATAACGAAATCTACTATTTGTGGCACCGATATCCATATTTGGCATGGTGGTATGCCGGAGGTGCAAGCTCCAAGAGTTCTAGGACATGAATTTGTTGGAGAAGTAGTCGAGGTAGGGCCTGCTGTAAGAAACTCAAAAGTAGGCGACAAAGTTGCTGTATCTTGCGTGACCCAATGTGGAGAATGTTTCTACTGTGTTCGCGGAACTTATTCCCACTGCGATACTGGGAGTTGGATTTTCGGTTATATGATTGATGGTTGTCAAGCCGAATATGTAAGAGTCCCACACGCCAATCTAGGTATGTTTAAAATTCCAGACGGTCTTTCCGAAGAAGACGTGTTATTCGTTGGCGATATCCTATCTACTGGTTATATGGGTTCAGAAAATGCCAGCATTGAGCCCGGAGACACAGTTGCGGTTATGGGTTCTGGACCGGTTGGCATGTGCGCCATGGCTACCGCTAGGTTGTGGGGGCCGTCTCAAATCATAGCCGTTGATATGGATCAGTCACGCCTAGATAGGGCCATAAAGCACGGAATAGCAGATATTGGGCTTAATCCCAGTAATGTCAATGTCCCTGAGGCCATTAAAGAACTTACCAAAGGACGCGGAGCGGACCGGACTATAGAGGCCGTTGGCGTCAAAGGGACCTTTGAACTAGCTCTGAATTCGGTTAGAGCAGGTGGTAATGTTTCTATCCTAGGAGTTTTTGAGCAACCACAGACACTGGCCATGAATGAGCTGTGGATTAAGAACATAACGATTAGAATGGGACTTGTGAATGCCAATAGGATTCCAGAATTGATCAATCTCATCAGAGTAGGGAAAATCAATATGAATTACTTGATTACCCACAGAGCGCCATTAAACGAAATCCTTAAAGGCTATGACGTCTTCAGCGGCAAGAAAGACAACTGTCTCAAGTGGGTAATTACTCCATATGAAAGATAAATAAGTCAAGCATAACGAGCGGTGGCAATCAAATGCCACCGCTTAATTTTCATAAGCGAAAGTGACTTCTGGAAAGGACTTTGATGACCTTCATCAATTTGGATTTCCACTCCCATTAGTTCCATATTTTTAAGAAACTGATTGGGTTCAACTAAGTTAGCCTGAAGCCAAAGGCCAGGTTTTCTAATTGACCCATTTAGATTGTCAATGGCCATTTGAAAATCCCCACTTTTGGCCATGAAAAACCAGCACATTTGGCAATATAAATAGGTAGCTTAGTTATTATTGTTGGATAACTAACTCAGGTGATTTGTTTAGTTGTTCAATATTGGGTTGTACTAGGCGACTACGCATACGATAGCTATCGCCTTTCATGTTAAAAACATGGGCATGGTGCAGAAGCCTGTCCAAGGTGGCGGCAGCCGTGCTGGTACTTGCAAATAATGTGCCCCACTCGGCAAAATTAAGATTACTGGTAACAATAAGAGAGCGTTGTTCGTAAGCCCTAGCTATAAATTGAAAGACATGATCTGATGCTGTTTCATCCATGGATACATAGCCCAATTCATCTAAAATAATAAGGTGGTTTTTTAGTATGGTGTCAATTTTTTTATTAAAGCTTGAATCCGCCAGTGATGCATATAAATCTTCTACCAGTTCGGTAAAAGTATAGAATCGTACTTTGTATCCAGCACTTACTGCTGCTACCCCTAGACCCACTGCAAGATGGGACTTTCCGACCCCAGACGGACCAAGAAAAACGACGTTTTCTTTGGCATGCATAAAGTCTAAACCTTCTAAATCCCGCATGCTCTGTTGGTTAATGGAGTTTTGAAAAGAGTAATCAAACTCATCTAGGGTTTTTAGCTGGGGGAATTTAGCTTTTTTCATGTTTTTTAACCGTTGGTTTTCTTCCCGCATTTTAATTTCATGCTCAACTAAATAGGCTAAAAAATCTATGTAGCCCGGTTCCTCTTCCATGGCTAATTCATTTGCAGAATCAATAATTTCCCTAGTATATCGCAGTTTAAGACGTTTCAGCCCTTGTTCCAAGGTCTCTCTGTCGGCTAGAGGTATTTTGTTAATCATTATCTAACACCCCCGTAATAGCTCATATCCCGTCTTTCAACATCGACTTGATAGGGTGTATTTAGTTCTGCCTTTTCAATGTTGTTCGGGGGTTCAGGCAGGCTATGGGGTGCTTTAATCTGTCTATCAATTATCCTCTTTAAGATGCCATATCCAAAGGCACCAAATGATAGTGATCTTTCCATGGCGTTGCTTACAATTGCACTGTCATGCTGTTTTGCTAGGTTAATAATTTTCTCCATCTGTTCTCTTAAATGGCCGTGCCTACTCTTGCTTAAACCTTGTAGATAATCTGCTGCTTTGGGTGCTAGTGCTTCAAATTTAGCCTGGAGGCCATTCTTTGGACTTGTGGTTGGCCGAATGTGTAATGGGTAGTGGTCGTCATTGATAATGGTTTGATTTTTACCTCTAGCCAATTGGTGTGTTGCTATTACGTTTTTATCATCAAGAATTTCAATTCGATCCTCGTAACGTAGATAACGCACTGCTTTACGGGCAAATTGTGCCGGCACCGAGTATTTATTAGCATCAATGGAGATTAATGAGGTTTTGGTGGCTTTTCGTTTCTCCGTAACGGGTAGTGCTTCTTTTATCTGTGGTAGTGGTTTTAAATACTTCTGTTCTTCTAGCAATTGTTCTGCTGGGATACAACCAGTTGTACCGTGGGTTTTGGCATTGGCCACCGTTTCTAGCCACTCCATGGCTTGGTTATTTAAATCATCAACACCGATAAAATCCCTAGCGTAAAAGAAACTACGCTTGACATATTTAACATTGGATTCTAC
>JAAYQE010000198.1 GCA_012519455.1 Syntrophomonadaceae bacterium | reverse complement strand
TTCTTTATCATATTCTATAATTGGCTAAAAATTCCTGCCAATTAAGCGTAATTTTCCCTGTATTTTCATCATCTTTTAAAATAAGGTCCCGTACCGGTATGGAATCGTTAGTTTGCAACTTAAATTTAACCTTCCATTTTTTTAATATATGTTGAAAGTTTCTTTGATGTTGACCAACAACGCGAGAACCATACCGAGGATTAATGATTAATAACAAGGTAACTAAACCGGTATTAGTGGTTAATGGCTTGGGGCAGAAGGGGTGCTCCCTTATCCATTGCTTTAACAAGACTTCTATTTGCTCTAGGGCCACGGCCGCCTGTACCAATTCGCCAAAAGCCGGGTGCCAAGGCCCGGCCACCACCTCACCTGGTTTTAAAAGTTCCTCGGTAGTTTGGAGCCCCATCCGGATTACAGGTATATCTTGAGCCACTAAGTGCAGGTATAAAATCTTAGTCCATTCAACGGCTTCATCTAGTTCTAAGGGAGTATAATCATTCTGATGGAACATTCGCTCCAGGACCGTATGCCGAATAACCAAAGTAGGATATATCCGTACAAAATCTGGTTGAAGTTTGATTATTTGGGAAACGGTCTTATAACTGCGTTCCCGATTATCCCCCGGTAATCCGATCATCATTTGTAATCCCAGTTTCATTCCGGCTTGCCGAATAAAATTTACCGCTTTTTCTACGACCTCGGGACCATGCCCCCGCTGGGCAACTTCCAGGACTTCCGGATCAAGCGATTGCACCCCCAGTTCAACAGTGGTCACCCCTAAAGCTTTAATTCTTTCTAAAATCTTTGGATTGATTAGGTCTGGACGAGTAGAAATTCGTATGCCATCTACTTGACCGGCTTCCCAGGCCTGATAAGCGGGTTGCAGTAACTCCCTCTGACGCTCCCAAGGCAACCCGGTAAAACTGCCCCCATAAAAAGCCACTTCCACCCGGCAATCTACGGGAATAGTCTTCAAATATTGCCCAATTTGCGTGGAAACTTCTAGTGAGCTGGGGCCGGCAGAAAAAACCCCACTGATTCGTTGCTGATTACAAAATACACAGGTATGAGGGCACCCTTGATGGGGTACAAAAAAAGGAATAATACACCATTTTTTCATTATTATCTACTCCTGTAGCTCACGGTCTAAAACCGTTCCCCCGATCTTTTTGCATTGCGGAACGGGCGGCCTGTTGTTCAGCCTCTTTCTTGGTGCGTCCTTGCCCTTGACCTAAAATTTTACCTCGATAAAAAACACCAGCTACGAATCTTTTGTTGTGATCCGGGCCAAATTCTCTTAAAATCCGATAAGTAACTCCTTCACTTTTATGACGTTGTACAGTTTCTTGTAAAGCGGTTTTATAATCAACCAGGTATCCATTAGGCGCCGAGTTTAAAATATCTTTTAAATATCGTAACACCAATTGGCTAGCTGCTTCCCAACCTCCAGACAAGTAAACCGCCCCGATTACTGCTTCTAGGGCATCAGCCAGAATAGAACTTTTTTTCCGGCCTCCGCTCATTTCCTCTCCTCGACCTAAGCGAAGGTACGGCCCTAAATTCATTTGCTGCGCAATTTCAGCCAGAGTAGCTTCACAAACCGCTGAAGCCCGTATTCTAGTTAGGTCACCCTCGGAACGAGATGGGAAGATACGATACAAGTATTCCGCTGCTACCATTCCTAGTACTGCATCCCCCAGGAACTCTAAACGTTGATTATGCTGTACCTTCTGAGCCTGATTTTCAAAAGCATAAGACGGATGCGTTAAGGCCTGTTCTAGCAATTCCAAATCTAATCGCTCGAGATCCCAGGATTTTAGTAAAATCTGTAACTCGCATTTATATTGTTCGTCCATTACCGCTTCCCCCCTGCCGGAAAACAAAAAAACGGAGCCGCAGATTCAAGCTATCAAATCGTCACCAAAATTAAACGTTTAGTTTTAAAATTAAGCAACTTGAGCGTGAATCGCCTCTACTACTTGACCGACCGCCTCGATCTTTTCTACTTGTTCATCCGGAATCTCAATATTATATTCATCTTCCAGGGTCATCACGATTTCAACCACATCTAATGAATCCGCTTCTAGTTCTGCAAAAGTAGTGTCTAGGGTAATTTTCTGCGGATCAAGGTTCAGGTGTTCAGCCAAAATCTCGCTGACCCGGGCCAAAATTTTCACCATATGATATTAGCCTCCCTTTGCCCCTTGGGCTATTTATATTTAATATCTACAAGTGTACTGATGTCTAACCTAAACCACGAGCCAATTGACTTACTAGATCGCTTTCTATACTCTCTTTAGCGACACGAATAGCATTATAGATAGCCCGTCCCCGGGAACTACCGTGGCAGATAATACTTACCCCTTGCACCCCAAGGAGAGGGGCCCCGCCGTATGCCGTATAATCTAATCGTTCTTTTAATTTATTTAATTCCGGAAGTGCCAATAAAGCACCGGCCTTACTCCGAGTATTACGGGTAAGTTCTTCTTTAATCAGGCTAAATATATGATACGCTAAGCCCTCGGTTAATTTTAGGACTACGTTACCCACAAAGCCATCACAAACCAGTACCTCCGCCTCACCACTCAATAATTCGCGCCCTTCTACATTACCGATGAAATTAAGCTGCGCTTCCTTCAACAATTGATAGGCTTGTCGGGTTAATTCCGTACCCTTAGTTTCCTCTTCCCCAATATTTAATAAACCTACCCGAGGATTCGCTATTTTTAGAATCGTGGAAGCATAAACACTCCCCATAAGGGCAAACTGTTCCAAATGCTTAGGCCGACAATCAACATTAGCGCCGGAATCAACCAATACCTTGGGCCCATTACGTCCAGGCATTACCGTGGCAATGGCCGGTCGTTCCACACCAGTAATCCGGTTTAAGATTAATAAAGCCGCAGCCATTTGTGCCCCGGTACTCCCGGCAGAAACTACCGCCTCTGCCTGGCCCTCTTTTACCAATCGAGTAGCTACGGCAATTGAGGCATCCTTTTTTTTTCTTAAAGCCATCACCGGCTCTTCTTCCATATTAATTACCTGACTCGCTGGTATTAGGCTTAAGCGTTCCTCTAATAACTCATTATCTACCTGGCCCTCTGCTAACTGAAAGGCAATTTCCTCCCGCAACCTCTCTTCAACACCAACGAGTAAAATCTTAACATCTAAATTTTTTAAGGCCTCTACCGCACCAATAACTAATTCCCGGGGAGCATAATCCCCTCCCATGGCATCTAAAGCCACTCGAGCTATTTGCATATCGCATGCCCCTCTCCAAAACCTGACCTGATATGGAAAAGTGCTGCTATACGGGCAGCACTTCATCATAATAACTTTTCTGGGTATTAAGCCTGGGCCTGAATTTCGCGTCCCCGATAATGACCACACTTCAGACACATCCGGTGCGGTAACCGTAGTTCATGACACTGTGGACATTCTACCATGCCGGGAGCGGTGCTTTTTTGCGTGGCCCTTCTCCGGTTAACTCTAGTTCTGGATCTTCTACGTGCTGGGACTCCCATTCTTTTGCCCCCCCTTCAATAACCACTAATTTTTAGGTTTCAATAAGTCCTTCAATACTGCCAGTCGGGGATCGAAATCATCCGGTTGGCAATGACAATTTTCTTCATTCAAATCAGTACCACACTGGAAACATAAACCTTTACAATCCGCATGACAGCTAATGCTCATCGGTATAGCCATAATAATATTTTCTAGAACCAGATCTCGTAGATTAACCGGTTTTTCCTCAAAGATTTCGTAATTTTCCGCTTCTTGATCCGAATCAACGACTATACCGACTTCCTCAAGATCCTCGCGGTATACAAAAGGCAATTCGAAATGGACCTGTACCGGATAATCGATAGCTCTTAGGCATCGATTACAGAACAGGCCTACCCTAGTAACAATCAGGCCCCGTACAATCAGGACCGTTCCGGTATGTTCCACCAGTACCTCGACAACGACCGGATCCAAAAAAGTAATTTCCTCTCCGGCCACGCGTAAAGGGCTTAAATTTTCTTCAAAGCGATATCTGGTACTGGTACCCGGATGTTTTCGTAGATCTAATAAATTCAATAACACAGGAATTACCTTCCTTTTAACCATGGACTATTATACCGAGGTAGCCCGGTCTTTGTCAAGAACAAGAGAAATATATGCCCTTCAGGGTCTATATTCCCCTGAAGGGCATCCGATTAATCATACCATCCGTTAATACTGATTAATACTACTTAGAAGCGATTTTATAAGTATCCATTGCAATAACTAATTCCTCGTTGGTAGGAATTACGAAGATTCTAACCTTGGAATCATCAGTAGCAACATCCACTTCTTCACCGCGTACCTTATTCTTTTCAGTATCCATCTTGATTCCTAAGAATTCCATATTTGCACAAATCTGTTCCCTAATCGGTATCGCATTTTCACCCAAACCAGCGGTGAAGACAATGGCGTCACAGCCATTTAACTGAGCCATATAAGCGCCTATATACGATTTTACCCGATTCGCATAAACCTTTAAGGTTAACTGGGCCCGTGCATTCCCCGCATCAGCAGCATCGCCAATATCCCTAAAGTCATTACTGACCCCGGAAAGACCCAGAGCACCGGATTTTTTATTTAAATAATTATTAATTTCAGCCGGCCCCATATTTAGTTTTTCCATAATGTAGAACACGACCGCCGGGTCAATATCCCCACATCGAGTACCCATAACCAGACCTTGTAGCGGAGTAAAGCCCATCGAAGTATCTATTACCTTGCCTCCATCAACAGCTGCTACGCTAGCACCATTACCGAGGTGCAAGGTAATAATTTTTGTTTGCTCTATGGGTTTACCTAGAAGCGCTGCCGCGCGTTGGGTCACATAGTAATGAGACGTACCGTGGAAGCCATAACGCCGGACCTTATACTGTTCATACATTTCGTAAGGAAGCGCATACATAAAGTTCTCCGGCGGCATCGTCTGATGAAAAGCCGTATCAAACACCGCTATATGTGGAATATTAGACATCAAAGATTCACAGGCTTCTATGCCCATCAGATTGGGGGGGTTATGCAAGGGAGCAACATCAAAGCAATCACGAATAACCTTCTTAACGTCATCCGTGATGAGTACGGATTCAGCAAAGGCTTCTCCTCCGTGTACGACTCGATGTCCTACCGCTTTAATTTCACCCAGGTCTTTAACGACCCCATAATCCGGATTAACTAAAGTATCCAATACTAATTGCATACCGGCGGTATGATCCGGTAAATCTTTTTCAATTACTGTCTTTTCTTTACCTTCCGGTTTATGAGTTAAAACCGTACCCGGAATCCCTACTCGGTCTACTAGGCCACTAGCCAGAGTATCCTTGGTTTCCATATCAACAACCTGGTATTTAATAGAAGAACTACCGCAGTTAACCACTAATACATTAAAACCCATTTTATTGAACCCTCCCTCACTATTTTTCCCTAAACTTCTCAGGAATTGGGATAATTGGTTTCCAATAAGATGTTAACTCCATGTAAAGTTTACAATTACTGCGCCTTAACCGCGGTGATCGCGACCACGTTAACCACGTCTTCCACGCTACAGCCGCGGGATAAATCGTTAACCGGTTTAGCCATACCCTGAAGAATTGGCCCAATCGCTTCTGCTTTAGCTAGTCGTTGTACCAGCTTATAACTGATATTCCCCGCATTCAAATCCGGGAAGATTAAAACATTCGCTTTACCGGCAGAAGCACTACCCGGCGCCTTAGAGGATCCAACTTTTGGAACTATCGCTGCGTCGGCCTGGAATTCACCATCTATTGCCAATTCCGGCCACCGTTGTTTAGCAATTTCAGTAGCTTTAACCACTTTATCTACAAACTCGTGGCTAGCACTACCCTTAGTAGAGAAGGATAGCATCCCAATAATGGGGTTCTCAATACCGCCCACTGTTTTAGCAGTATCCACGGATTGGAATGCGAATTCAGCCAGTTGCTCAGCGGATGGATTGGGGGT
>JAAYQE010000277.1 GCA_012519455.1 Syntrophomonadaceae bacterium | reverse complement strand
GAAGGATTCCGTACCGACAGTCTTATGTTGGGTTCCTTGCGAGCCGCCCAAGTAGCCAGTGTGATCATAATTATAGCCGCCACCTATCTTCTCTGGCAGCGGCATAAAAGCCAGGCGTAAATCATTTGGTGTAGCGGTCGGCCACTGTAGAAGCCCCATAAGAATCAGGCTTGATCCTGGCTTCAAACCCGCTACCGGTGATCATACCCACCACTTCACGGATAAGGTGTCGGGTCTCCCCTACCTTACCCACGTCCAAATGAATTTCGATATTTAAATCGTTATGGCCGCTCTCTGCCAATAAAGCAGTTAGCCGGCTAGCCACATCCAAGCTTAAAGAAGCCTCATAAAATATGCGCTGACGCATAGACATGTACTTGTTTTGATTTCGCTTACTGTAGAAATAACGCGCACCTTTGCCCTGACGATGGACAATAATAGCGCAGACAAAGCATATGTGTTCTTCACGCGGTTGCGAATCACTCCCGATGATAAGACGGTAATCCATCTTAGGTTCAACAGCAACATACCCTAAAATCTCAGCAAATACTTGCTTGAGGGACAGCGGACCTTTGGTGGGACTCATAAATTCTTTTCGCACCACCTAAACACCATCCTTTGTCAGCGCAGTAATTCGGTTAGAGCTGCAGTAAGTAAAGCAAATTCTTCTATATTTAGTGTCTCCCCACGCCGCTTATCGTCGATACCGGCTCGGCTCAAAGCAGTAGCTATGTCTTCTTTGGCCATTCTTTCGCCTAAATCATAGTGTAGGCTATTTAGAAGAGTCTTGCGCCGGTGGCCAAAAGCCGCCCGCACCACCTTAAAAAAGAACTCTTCGTCCTGTACTCTCACTGCCGGCTGATCACGGAATCTAAGCCGAATCGCTGCCGACCACACCTTAGGTCGCGGAAAAAAGGCTGCCGGCGGTACCTTAAGTACTAGCTCCGGGCAGGTGAAATACTGCGTTAGAACCGAAAGACTTCCGTAAGCTTTTGTACCTGGTTCTGCTACCAACCTCTCTGCCACTTCTAATTGCACCAGGATCACTGCTAACCGGGGACGGTGGCCAGCAGCAGTAAGGAGCTTGATCAGGACCGGGCTCGTGATGTAATAGGGTAAATTGGCAACCACCTTACGCTCCCCATCGAGACCTGTAGGAGCCAATTGCCACAAACTCTCTAGACTCTGCTCTAAAAAGTCACCCCAAATAACTTGGATGTTGTCAAATTCAGACAGGTTAGCGGCTAGAACCGGTTCCAGATCCCGATCGGTCTCCACTGCAATAACGGCACCGGCCCGCCGTGCCAGTTCCACTGTAAGGTTGCCACTACCGGGACCAATCTCCAACACCGTATCAGTTAAAGAGAGTTCGGCCGCAGCAGCTAGTTGAGCCAAAATACCCTTATCTAACAAAAAATTCTGGCCCAACCGTTTCTTGGCCCTGATATTATGCCGTCGCAATTGTTTCCTAGTTCTAGCAACCATACCCGTTCTCCCTTACATGTCTTTATCCTAGTATAACCCTAGAAAGAGCTCTAGACAACTTGTACCGCTCTGTTTTGGCCGTTTTTGTCGTATTACTGCCCCGGCAAAAGCTAAATATTGAAAGGAGCATCAGCCTGTGTCCAACCGTTGGATCACATACATTTGCGATAAATTTACCCGTACACCTTTTTTTAAGTTCATGGGAGTAAAAATTGCATCATTGTCAGAAGGAAAAGCAACCTTGGAGCTTCTCATAACCGATAACCTTCTCAATACATACGGCACCTGTCACGGAGGCGCCCTCTCCGCCCTGGCCGATATGGTCATGGGCATTGCACTAAGAACACTAAAAGTAAAAGTAGTCACTGTGGAACTGTCTATGAACTACCTACAGCCGGTGCAACTCGGTCAAGTACTTGTGGCTACGTCTTCGGTAATACACCAAGGTCGACGAACGATAGTAGCCGAAACCGAACTTCACTGCCAGGACAATCTGGTAGCCAAAGGAAAAGGAACGTTTTTTGTGGTTGGGCCTGATAGCTACGAAAAATAGCCGGGCCAAAAAATCTTCAGCTCATAACAAAACCGGGCAGTGTGACTGCCCGGATAAATATCTACGTTATTTCAGTACATAAACTCGCACTCTTCGTCGGCCCCAGCTAACAGCTTCTTGATGCGAGTCCACAAATATATCAACACGGTTTCCCTTAATGGAGCCACCGGTATCGGCTGCCAGAGCCGGACCGTAATTTTCTACATAAACCTTGGTGCCTAAGGGAATTACCCTGGGATCTACCGCCACAATACCTCGTTTTGGTTTGAGCCCAATAGCCGTGCGATTACCGCCTACGTCGGTGGGACAATAAGCAGTGGCCACTGCATCAATAGCCCGGCTGTACCTGTACTCAGTTCCACCGCGGCTGATCGTGCCCATGGTGCCAACAGCTACAATCTCAGTAACCGGTTCTTGCAGTATTTCTTCGGACACAATCTCTTCATGTACCATTTTCCCGTCTTCCAGGATCTGGTGCAGCAAACGTTCGGCTAAGCCTTCTTCGCCTTTTTGTACCACGCGGGTCTGCCCAAGTTCCAGATTGCCGTCCTGTCGCCGTTGTACCGTATAAGGTACCTTGACATTGGTCTTAGTTTCCTTTTCCTCCACCTTAACAACGGTAATCTTTTGACCGCTTGTAACCGGCGTATCGACTTCTGGATCAACTCGATCCTTATTATCTACCGTCACACCCCAAAACTCTAAAGTCTTTCCTACTGTAGGTTGAGCCGTCTTAACCTCCATGGCGGTGCCACCCACTACCAACGTCACTGGAACAGCTCGGCGCACGTTCACCGTCATCTTTCGTTCCAGCTTCGTGTCTACGCTCGGCTCCACCAAATCTTCCCATTCTAACTCAATACCTTGTTGTTCCAGCAAGGTGCCTACTGTGCTCCGCAAGGTACGAACCGTACGGGGCTTGCCGTCTACAACCAGGGTGATCTCCTTTCTGGCATCCACATAGCCAACCAAGAACATTGAAAGAAGAATAGCTAGCAGCATCAAGGCTTGAGCCTGTCGTTGCAGCCTCCCCGGTCGCCGGACGGTATGTTCCGGCATGTCTGGAACCTCCTCTCCTTAAACTGACATCTTTTCTATTTTCTATTGTATGTCACTTATTCTAAAGGATTCCTTTTTGGAAGTCAAATAAAAAAGGGTCCTAGTTCCTATAAGGAACAGTAGCCTTGGCCCTGTTATTTCTGTGACCAAGCCCTGGGCCTTAAGATGGCGCGGGGTTAGTGTTACTTACTCTACCCCTAAGGCCTTAAAGACACAATCCTCGGGACTATTGTAGAAGGAGATCTGAAAACGCGAGAATAAATCGGGAGGAACAGTGGGTATATCTACCGCCGAAGACATGGGTATTAGTACCCGCTTAGCTCCTGAGTCAAGACAGACCTGAAGTACGCTGGCCAACTCCTCCACCTTGGTAATGGTGCCGCCAATGGTCATAGAGCCCAATACCACCTGTTGACTCTGGACCGGTTTTTTAAGCGCACCACTGCACAAAGCCACAAATCCAGCCAGAGCCAGCTCATGGGTCATGCCCACCCCCTGCAGATCCTGAACATGCATCAGAAAATCCGTGTTCTCTATATGGATCATACTACTGATGTGCTTCTTATTGGCTTTAAAATAGTTGAAGGCGGTGTTAAGACTTTCCCGTGCTTCACGGTTAGAGGCAATGCCGGTTCGCTCAAATCTACCCACTCCGGGAACTACCTCGTTTTCGATTTTATACACACCAAACATCCCTGTTTCGCCTCTGCCCACAGTGTAAATATGACCTGGTTTGCCCATACCTTCCGGTATCAGTTTGCCACTGCTCTGTTCAGGAACGGAAATATAGTGCTCTTCAAAGCTGTCGTTGTCGATAAAGGAGAAATTAACATCGTAAAACTCCATACCACCTATCTTCTTCAGTTGCTCTTTAACACGGCGTCGACCTTCCAGGGCATATTCAAGAATCTCCCTTATGTCTTCCTTGCCAAATTTTCCATGAGGATAAACAAGCTTTACTAGCCCAGACACAGTCTTTCTAACAGCAATAGTGTCTCGTTGGTTCAAATCCCTACCTAGGCGATAGTACTTGTCGATACTATCGCCAAAGGTCACTTTACGCATTTCCCGCATAAATTCAGCTAGATAGTCAGTAATAAAGCCATACTGGTCAGTAAAAAATTCAGGCCTAAATTTTGGTATTTCCCAGCCCGGTATATAGCAGTGCATCCGATCAAAAAAAGCGGTGTCATAAGCCATATCTTCCGGAAAAGGCTCAAACAGATGCGATGTTTTTAGTAGCACCTCTACCGATTGATTTATGTTCCCTACAAAGACCATGGACGCATTGGCATTCTTTTCTTCGCGCCCGCGGGCAAAGCTACCTGATGCCATGTAGTCCTTCATAATCTGGATACCATCTTTATCCTTAAAACTAATTCCGGCCACCTCATCAAAAGCCACACAGTCCCACAGTCCTACCAAGCCAATTTTTCTGGTTTGCATATTATAAAATAGATTAGGTACTGTAGTTTGGCCCCCCGACACCAGAATGCTGTTGGGGCTTATTTCTTTATAGATATGCGACTTACCGGTACTTCTCGGCCCCAGTTCGCACAGATTGAAGTTGTTCTCCACCAGAGGGATCATACGAGCTAACAAATGCCATTTTACCCTCTTGTCCAGTTGGGTAGGTTCCAGCCCCACCGAACGTAGCAGAATATCGATCCACTCGTCTTTAGTAAATTCCTGGCGCCCTTGGTAGACCTCTTCCATATCCATACGGGCCAGCTGGATAGGAGTAAGTTCACTGATAACAAAAGGACTAACGCCTCGGACTTCTTCATTAAACTCATAAGACATCCGCACAATGCACCATATACCACCCACCAGGAGCTTATCGTATTTCTTTATGTAGTCTGGAGATATTACCACTTCCTTGATGCCTAGATTAGAAAAAATAGCCTCGTACAAGTCTTTCCTCTCGTTAAGACGAACTTCCACTTTGTCGATAACGGTATAAGCCCCCAACTCCCGAATCTTAGACTTTATTTTTTCCGCTTCATCCGGGCGCACAAAATTTTCAGTTAGAATATCTTTTACCAGCTCCACGCCATCATTTATGCTATCTTCTTCATCAGTGGCACAATACATTCCCAGCAAGTATTCCAATACATAAACAGGGACATTAGCCCCTTCTTTTATTTTCTTGGTTAAGTCCTTCCTTACCACTTTACCGGCAAAGATCTGATTCAGTTTTTTATCCAACCCTGACATACTACCACCACCTTCCTAAAACCCAAAACTGTTCTGGACTATCAGGTCAATGTTAAACTCAATCTTATCTATGAAATCGCCAACCTTATCTTCCTCATCGATAAGTACAAGATAATATGGTTTGGTTTTGTCGTAATTACCACTCTTTAGAGTAAACTTCTCCTTAAAAGTACGGCTGGCAAAATCGTCAGAACGGCTGTCGGCAATGATAATATTTTCGTTGGAAATACGGTTTCCTTCTTCGTCCACAAAGTAAGCTTTCAAGCGCAGCGGCTTCCATTTGTCACCTACTACTTCGTTCTGAAAAAACTCCAGATAAGTTATCATACTAGTGATCTTCCTGGTTAGAGAAGTAAGTGCTACTGAAACCTTTTTGGCCTGTAGCTTATCGCTGGTGCTACGATCATGCCTAAACCTGATGACCGGAATCACAATTTCCTGTAGAGAAGCCCCGCCATGAACATAATTCTTGCCTTTGCCTGGTACTTTATAGCAATTAATTCCCTTAGGAACTACCACCGCTAGGCCGGAATCTTTCATAAGGTAGTCCATGGAATAACGGCTAGTACCCTCTAGCTCCTTGGTGTCAGTAGTCAGGATAAACCGCCTGTT
>JAAYQE010000197.1 GCA_012519455.1 Syntrophomonadaceae bacterium | reverse complement strand
TACACGTCAGGCATCTTTGAAATGGCATTATTATGAATTAAGAGAAAATATGCGTTTGCGCCAAATCGAACACGAAAAATGGGTAGAAAACCTGCGTAACCGGCAAGCAGTTGAATTTGATCCAACCCGGTGTAATTTTGGAAGGTTTTATTACGGATATGAGCCGAATATACCTGAATTGAAAGAGGTATATCGTCGTTTTGAAAAACCACATCGCCAGTTACATGAAAGTGGTGGACAGTTCCTACAGCTAATACAAACCGGGCAGGAAGAGGCAGCTCAGCGCACTTTAATAGAGGTTGAAAAACATTATCAAGATATAAAAGAAATCTTTAATGAATTCTATCGGGTTATTGAGCGTCTATTTGAACAAGGAACAACGATGTTTTAAATTTACTTTTGATATTTGATCGGGTGAAATGTAGTGCAAGTTAAACTGGTACGTTCCCTTTTAAATCTATCGCGGAGTCTGGATTTTTCGAGTAAAGGAATAATGGGTCATCATCAGCGGGTAGCCTATATAGCTCTTGCTTTGGGACAAGAGGTCGGACTGCAAGAAAATAACCTGTTTGATCTTTTTAAGGCTTCAATCATTCATGATGCCGGGGCCTTGAGTTGGCGCGAAAAATTAGTCTTAGAACGTTTTGATGTACAAAATCCCTGGAACCATTGTAAACAGGGAAGTGCTTTTGTCGCGGATATTCCTACGTTTTCCTCCTTGGCGCCGGTAATCTTATCTCATCATGACGCGTGGGCCGGTAATAATTACTCCGGACACAAACGGGATCAAATCCCTTTACTCAGTCGGATCATTCATTTAGCTGACCGCGTTGATGTTTTACTAAAAGAAGGGGTATACGTCCTGGAACAGCGCGACAAAATAATGAAGCGGATTCAGGCGTTATCCGGTCAAGTTTTTGACCCTGATTTAGTAGCCCTGCTTACAGACTTGAGCCGTCGTGAGAGTTTTTGGCTAGATCTTAATTCTCCCTGGTTAAACGAAAGGCTGGAATCCCTAATTCCGACTACCCAGGTTAACGTTGAAACCGAAGACCTGCTTCATCTTGGAAAGCTTTTTGCCAGGGTTGTAGATATGAGAAGTCCTTTTACCTATCGTCATTCCAATGGAGTATCCTTAGTAGGCCGGTTTTTAGCGGAGAGTATGGGCTTTTCACACGAAGAAGTAGAACTGATTCAAGTAGCCGGCTTACTGCACGATTTAGGTAAATTAGCTATACCGGAAGCAATCATTGAAAAACGCGGCCCTTTAACTAAGGCGGAAATGAACTTAATGAAACAACATACGTATTATACTTATTGGTTATTGAAACCGATTACGCTCCCTTTCCCTATTGCTGAGTGGGCAGCTTTTCACCATGAAAGATTGGATGGACAGGGGTATCCTTTTCATAAGTCAGCGACGGACCTAGATACTTCGGCTCGATTACTCGCGGTAGCTGATATTTATACCGCTTTACGGGAGGAAAGGCCTTACCGGTCAAGCCTTAGTGAAGTTGAGATTAAACGAATATTAAAGGCTAAGGTGGCTGATGGGGGACTAGATCAGAAAATAATTGAGCATCTGTTGGCTTCATATTATGCTATAAATAACTTATGGGCTCAATTATCTGCTCCTCTATGAGAAGAGCCATGAATGTAAGGAAGAAGGATAAAAAAACAGATAAAAAACAATAGAAAGACGGAATAATCCGCAAGGGATGATTCCGTCTTTTGATCCTTAAAACGGTTTCTCTATATTTTTCTCGGGCACAGATTAAAAAAAGCAGGTTTTTCCTTAAATTTGGAGAAATATTATACAATTGAGATAATTCTGTAAACATTTTGGTCAAAGGGGGGGTAATTGTGGCGAAAGGCATGTTAATATCTCCCAGACTATGTATGGGTTGTTCTACTTGTGTCCTAACTGGTTCGATACATTGGTACCATGAATTTAGGCTTGAGCGAGCTTAATTCAAGAAAATTAAACTTAATATTAAAACCGGAGGTAAGGTTATGCGGGTACCCCTCGGTAAATATCGAATAATGTTCATTTTGTTAATGATCTTAGTATTGTCAGCTTTGACCGGTAGGTGGTTACATAATTCCGACCTCCTAAAAAAACATAATGATGTGTTTCGTTATGGGTTAGTAGAAACGGTAGCTACTTTGGACCCGGCTCGGATGAATCAACGCGGGGAACGGATTATTGGGCTTAATCTATATGAAGGGCTGGTGGCTTTAGATGTGGATACCCTTGAACCGCTACCAGCGCTAGCTGTTTCGTGGCAGATTTCAGAGGATGCACGCGTTTTTACTTTTCAACTCCGGCCTCGAGTACGGTTTCATACTGGACGACCGCTCACAGCCATGGATGTTAAATCTTCCTGGGAAAGAGTATTGGATTTAGGCCCAAGGGCATCAGCTTACCATTTACTTTTACCGATAAAAGGGACCCCGGAAAAAGTGGCGGGAAAAACCGCAGAAGTTGCGGGAATTGAAGTACTGAATGAACGCGAGTTGCGCGTTACTTTAGAACGTCCTGATGTCAGTTTTTTAAGTCGTTTGAGTATGCCTCCTTTTTGGGTCCTAGACGTTAAGTTTGTTCAAGCTCAGGGCGATCAATTTGGCTTACCTGGATGTGCTTCTGCCGGAACCGGCCCGTTTATTCTGCGCGAATGGGACCGGGATCAGACGGTTTCTTTAGCTATAAATCGGATCTACTGGGGTCAAAAGCCGACCTTACACCAGTATAAATTCTTTTTAACGGACCCTTTAACTGGATTGGATTTATTAAGGGAAGGAAGACTAGATTATATAGATGGGCTGCCGGTACAGGAACATCAACAGTTTTTGTTAGATTCTCCTTCAGCTCAGGTAACGGAGACTAAATTGTTGAATAATTATTTTTATCAATTTAATTTGGCGGATCCTTATTGGGGAAAGTCTCGACTTTTACGTCAAGCCCTAAATTATGCGCTTAATCGGCAGGCTTTAATTGACCGTTTATTTAAAGGTGAGGCTCAGCCCATGGAATCATTTCTCCCGGCGGGATTTTTAGGGTATCAACCGAATCCTTTTCCTTATGAGCATGATCAGAATAAAGCCCAACAACTTTTGGTGGCCGCTGGATATCCCCAGGGGAAAGGACTACCTCCTTTAGAGTTAGCTTATAATGATTTGGAGTCGCATCAAATAGTAGCTAGAGAAGTGAAGCGGCAATTAAATGAAATAGGGATAGCGGTGAAGTTACGTCCCGTTTCCTGGCCGGTATACTGTGAAGGATTAGAGGCGGGAAAATTTACTTGTTTTCGTAGTGGTTGGAGTTGGGAATACGCCGATCCTGATGATTTCTTTTACGCAAATTTTCATTCGTCGCGTCTTGGTCTTAGTAATTTTTCCTTTTATCAAAACCCCCAGGTAGATTATTGGTTAGATGCTGCCCGTAGTGAAACCAAGGATAATAATAAACGCATGCAGCTTTACCGTCAGATAGAAAAACAGGTAATGGAAGACGCGCCCTTACTTTGGCTTTTTTCCTGGCAGCGTTTAGGGTTAGCCAGTCCTCGCGTTCATAATTTAAAGTGTACGCCATTAGATCTGGTATTTTTACATGAGGTGAGGTTTACTCCATAAATAATTTTATTGACCTTGTTTGTTTTTTCTTAATGCTTGACTAGATAGCCGAAGAACCATAAAATAATAAGAATCATAAATTAAGGGGGACCATATGAAACCAATAAAAGTAGATGAAGTAAAGCAACCTAGGATTTTTATTTATGATACGACTTTACGTGATGGAGCACAGGGGGAAGGCATTTCTTTCTCCGCTCTCGATAAAATAAAAATTGCGGTAAAATTAGACAGCCTAGGGATTCACTATATCGAAGGAGGATGGCCCGGTTCTAATCCTAAAGATATAGAATTTTTTCATAAGATCAAAACCGTTGGCCTAAAACAGGCGAAAATTTCTGCGTTCACTAGTACTTGTAAACCAGGCCGGGCTGCAGAAGAGGATAATAACCTGCAAACGGTGATTGAAACCGGGGCACAAGTAGCTTGTATTGTAGGGAAATCTTGGGATTTTCATGTTGAACAGGCTTTACAGACCAGTTTAGAAGAAAACCTGCGTATGATTCGGGATTCGGTTGCTTATTTTAAAAAGCAGGGCCTGGAAGTTATCTTTGATGCGGAGCATTTTTTTGACGGATTTAAAGCAAATTCTACTTATACCCTGCGTTGCCTGGAAGCAGCCGTACAGGCCGGGACCGATTGGATTTGTCTTTGTGACACTAACGGTGGTTCGATGCCCTGGGATATAGAAAAGGTAGTGGCCCAAGTGGTCAATGAGTTCGCTTGTCCGGTGGCTATTCATACCCATAATGATGGAGAATTGGCGGTAGTAAATGCTCTAGCCGCTATTCGGGCTGGGGCTACTCAGGTACAGGGGACGATCAACGGTTATGGCGAGCGTTGTGGTAATGCTAATCTTTGTTCGGTGATCCCTAATTTGCAGTTTAAATTGGGGTATCATTGTCTAGAAATAGAAGAAATCCGGAATTTGACGGAGATATCCCATTTCGTAGCGGAAATTGCTAATATGCCTCCTTATGGTCAGCAGCCTTTTGTTGGTCATGCTGCCTTCGCCCATAAAGGCGGGATCCATGTAAGCGCGATTCTCAAAAATAGTGGTACCTATGAACATATGGATCCGGCTTTAGTCGGAAACCGACGTCGAGTTCTAGTTTCCGAATTAGCGGGAGTGAGCAATCTACTTTTTAAGGCCGAGGAGTTTGGTATTCAGGTAGAAGAAATTACTGAAGAAAGTCGCCAGACCATCGAATATATTAAGGAATTGGAGCACGAAGGATATCAATTTGAAGGAGCGGAAGCTTCCTTGGAACTTTTACTTCGGAGAGCTTTTGGGAAATATGAGGATTTCTTTGAACTGGAGAAGTTGCGGATCATTGTGGGTACGAATAACGGGGCCGCTTTTGGAGCGGAGGCCGTAATTAAGATTAAGGTCAATGACGTGGTCGTGCATACCGCGGCCGAAGGGAACGGTCCGGTAAATGCTTTGGATAATGCTTTGCGTAAAGCTTTAGGAGAAATCTATCCTTCTATTCAAGGAATACGCCTTACTGACTATAAGGTGCGCGTGTTGGATGAAAAAGACGGTACCGGCGCTAAGGTCCGGGTGCTGATCGAAACTTCGGACGTAGAAGATACCTGGAGTACGGTAGGGGTATCTGAGAATATAATTGAAGCCTCGTTTCAGGCCTTAATGGATAGCGTTAATTTTGCGCTTTTGAAAAAAGGAACACAATAGTGCCTCCTTGATATCTCCTTGGTCAGGCAGAGCTTTAGAGGAGGCCTATCTATTTGAGCGACTTTCGGCGGAGCCTGGCTGCAACACCAGGCGCAGGCGAGCCGGATCAAGGGCGCGAGCGACAGGACGTCGCGAGCGCGCTTTTGCCCAAGGATGGGCAATTAGCGCGGTACCCCCTTGAGACGCGAGACCAGCCGTGAGTGTTGCCCAGGCGTAGACCAGGAGCGCAAATAGATAGGCCTTCCCCGCTCCTGATTCTAGACCAGTTTCTGGGCCACTAGGTCTCCCATTTCCTCCATATTAACAGCCTTCATACCGGGTTCCATTAAGTCCCCCGTTCGGTATTTCTCATCTAGTACTGATACTACGGCTTTTTCAATCGCTTGGGCTGCAGATTCTTGGTTAAAGGAATAACGTAACATCATGGCTGCGGAAAGAATCGTGGCCAATGGGTTGGCCTTTTTCTGACCGGCAATATCCGGCGCCGAACCGTGCGCTGGTTCGTACAGGGCTACCTGACCGCCTAAACTAGCGGAAGCCAGCATACCGATAGAACCGGTAAGCATGGAAGCTTCGTCGGTAAGGATATCACCAAACATGTTTTCCGTAAGAATAACGTCAAACTGTTTGGGATAACGGATTAACTGCATCGCGCAATTGTCTACATACATATGCTCCAGTTCGATATCCGGATAATCGGCGGATAACCGAATAACGGTTTCCCGCCACAGACGTGAGCTTTCTAATACATTGGCTTTATCGATAGAGGTCACCTTTTTGCGACGTTTACGTGCGGCTTCGAAAGCCAGACGCGTGATCCGTTCAATCTCCGGGGTGGTATAAATCAGGGTATCTATGGCTTCTTCACCGGACTCAATCGGTCGACGGGCTTTATTTCCGAAATAAAGCCCCCCGGTCAATTCCCGAAAGACGATCAAATCAACCCCCTCGATGATATCCGGCTTTAGCGTCGAAGCTCCAATCAGGGCCGGGTATACGGTTACGGGTCGTAGGTTAGCAAATAGTCCTAAGGCTTTACGCAAAGGAAGCAAAGCCGCTGCTTCCGGGCGTTCTTGGGCAGGAAGTTGGTCCCATTTAGGTCCTCCGATGGCCCCTAGGAGAACGGCATCGCTGTTGCGACAAATTTCTAGGGTTTCTTCCGGCAGGGCCTTACCTACCGCATCAATAGCTACACCGCCGATTAGCGCTTCAGTAAACTTGAACTCTAAATGGTATCGTTCACCGGCTTGTTTTAGTACTTTGATAGCCTCGGGTACAATCTCTACGCCAATCCCGTCGCCGGGCAGCACGGCGATTTGGTATACTGTTTTATTCAACAGGTTTCACCTTCTCCCTTACGTATTCAATCAGGCCACCTTGATCTATGATTTGTTGCATAAAGGCTGGAAAAGGGGTGGCAGCATAAGTTTTACCGGTATTCAGATCGCAAATTACCCCTTGGTCTATATCGACTTCAATCGTACTGCCTTCCTGGATTTTTTCTATGCCTTCTGGGCATTCTAAAATAGGTAGGCCGATATTGATTGCATTACGGTAGAAAATACGCGCAAAAGATTGGGCAACGACACAAGATACCCCGGCAGCTTTAATACAAATCGGGGCATGTTCTCGGGAACTACCACAGCCAAAATTTTTTCCTGCCACCAGAATATCTCCAGGTTGTACTTTGCTTGGAAATTCTGGATCTGCATCTTCCATGCAATGTTTAGCTAGTTCTAAGTGGTCAGCAGTATTCAAGTAACGCGCGGGAATTATCGCGTCAGTGTCTACATCATTCCCGAAACACCATACACGAGCAGTATATTTCATAACTGAAGGCGTTTCACTTACTTTACCATACGGAAACTAGGAATCTCCTGATAAGCTTCAGTTGATAAAGGTTAACGCCAGTCACCTCCTACTTTATATATCAACGTTTTTAACGTTAAACTTCTTCTGGGGCTGCAATACGGCCCATTACAGCTGAGGCGGCTGCTACAGCCGGATTAGCTAGGTAGACTTCACTTTCCGGGTCACCCATGCGTCCGACAAAATTACGATTAGTGGTTGAGATAGCCCGTTCCCCTTTAGCTAGGATACCCATATGACCACCCAGGCAGGGACCGCAGGTAGGAGGACTGATAATTGCTCCGGCTTCCAGAAAAATTTCTAGTAACCCTTCTTTTAGGGCTTGATGATAAATTGCCGGGGTACCCGGAATAATGATCGTTCGTACTTCAGAATGGACCTTTTTATTTTGTAGTATCTTAGCGGCTAAGCGTAGATCATCCATTCTTCCGTTAGTGCAGGAACCAATTACGGCCTGGTTAATTGTGATATTAGTTAGCTGAGTGACCGGTTTTACATTTTCCGGGGCATGTGGTAGGGCTACTTGCGGTTCCAGTTGCGAAATGTCGTATTCAAAGATCTGGGAATATCGCGCATCCGGGTCACTGTGGTAAACCTGGTAATCCCTACGGGCTCGTTTTTCACCTTTAGGCGTGAGTCCATTAACGTAAGCTAAAGTGATTTCATCAGGGGGGATAATCCCGTTTTTACCCCCGGCTTCTATCGCCATATTACACATCGTAAATCGGCCATCCATGCTTAATTGCTGTATCGCCTCGCCAGTGAATTCCATCGCCTGATAGCGGGCTCCATCGACCCCGATTTGGCCAATGGTATATAGGATTAGGTCTTTTCCACCGACCCAAGGGGGTAATTGACCAAAATAAATGAATTTTAAGGATTCCGGCACCTTGAACCAGCCTTCGCCCAAAGCCATTCCTGCAGCCATATCGGTACTGCCGACTCCGGTTGCAAAAGCGCCTAGGGCTCCATAGGTGCAGGTATGGGAATCGGCCCCAATAATCACTTAGCCCGGTAAAACCAGTCCGGCTTCCGGTAACAGGCAGTGTTCGATCCCTACCGCTCCACCTTCAAAATAATTTGTAATCTGGAATTGACGAGCAAACCTTCGGATATCCTGGCACTGGTTCGCTGACTTGATATCCTTATTGGGCGTAAAGTGATCCATGACCAGAAAAATCTTGTCCCGGTCAAAGACCCGGTCAATTCCCAGTTTATTGAATTCATTAATAGCCACCGGGGTAGTTATATCATTGCCCAGTACCCCATCTAACCGGCAGTTGATTAATTCTCCCGGTTCTACGCCCGTTTTACCGGCATGGGCCGCTAGTATTTTTTCCGTAATTGTGTATCCCATCTGATTCCCTCCCAAAAGTTCCCATTAGCCTATCCGACTTATCTGGAGAGACTAAAGTATTATCAAATTATACAAGAAAAAGCAGTCTTAGGGCAACTATATAATTCTGTAACTTATCTCCCACAGCATTTTTTATACTTTTTTCCGCTACCACAGGGGCAGGGAGCATTTCGGTCAATTTTGATCGTTTTAATAGGTACCGTCTTTTTAGGTTTATCCTCGGATAAATATTGTTCTAGTTTTTCTTGCGCCTCTAATTCATTTTTTTCAGGTTTTTTTTTGATTTCATTCCACATTTGCCGTTGCATCGTAGCTATATCTTCTTCTTCTTGTAAATTAGCCTCTCTGATTTCCTCAAGTCCAGGAAACTCAAATTGGTGAAGGTCGCAAAGTAGTTCTAAACTGGCACCGGCTAATTGAGGGTTTTCTTGGTAAATTTCTCGCAGTCGATTAATGGATTGAAAACTACCCACTCTTTCTTGTACCATAAATAACCCGTCACTTTTAGGGGTGTTTGGCATTTTCCAGGCCTGGTAGGCGATTTTAGCCGAAGTTTCATAGGGAAGACCGGCCAGAACCTCCGCAATTTCCACCCAGGTTTCGGGGTTAATAGTATCAAACGCCTCTTCCAGGTAATCTAGTACCGGTAGCCCAATTTGCCTTAGTGCCTGTATACTAGCTTTACGCAGTTCCAGCCAATCGTTATTTAAGCACTCCAATAGAAAGGGTATGGCTGGATAGTAACCGAGTTTACCTAGTAAACGAATCGCGCGTATTTGTCCGTAATTAGGCTCTAAGGCCGTCGCTGCCTCCAACAGGGCCTGTTTTTTTAGCTCCGTAGAAAAACCGTAGTCAATAGCTTTTTCCTCGAATTCTTGAGGAAGGTCAAAACGCGGTGAAGTGATTAGATTAAGCAAGGCGGTTGGAGATTGCGCCCGAGCTAACTGGGTCGGATAATCCTGACGTCCAGCGATCTCCAGTAAACTAGTGAGAGCAAGAACGGCCTGTTTCTTGTGGGTTACTGCGTCTAAGCGACTTGGATGAATGCGATAATGAGGGTTAGATAGTTCTTCCAATACAGCCAAGCTTAACTGATCAAATAGAAAAGGAGGAGTAATTGTCTGGCGATATTGTTCTTGGGTCCAAGCATCATACCCTCGAAGGAGGTCCAGGCTGCCATATCTTTTAGTTAGAATTTTTTCCGCTGCTTGATAAGCGATTAAAATAATATCACTGGAATGAGCTTGTAGTAGAGCCTGAATTAAAGCCTGGTACAATTCTGATCCCATGTTGTGGGTTAAGGATAGTCCTAGAAGGGCCTCTTCTTCTTGCATAGATCGGTCCCAATTCGTTTCTTCTTGCAGGAAAACATTATTTAACCGGTTAAAAATTTCGTTTTTCCCGGTAACCTGACTCAAAGAAGATAACGTACGGGGGTTTTTATGGCCGGCGTTTTGCCAGATCTGATGTTGACGCAGTACGACCTTGATATCTGCCGGATGACGATGTTTAAGCAGGGCATCTACCGCTACATCGCCGAGGTATGGAATACCGCCATCTTTGCTAGACTCGAGCCTTTCTAGTAGTTCGAGCAAAGCTTCCCGGGCGGCAGGCTGATGCAGGTCTCCCAGGGCAGAACAGACGCCCAGAAGACCAATATCTTCGGAATGTTGATGTAGATAATTGATGAACTCCGGTAAAGCAAGGGAATAGTTTAATTTCCCTAAGGCCTGTGCGCACCAGGAAGCCAGGATTGTGGTGGTGGGTAAATTTTTTTCTGCTTGTTGAAAACGTTCAAGGATGATCGGCGCTGCTTCTTGAACGTTTTGGTCCGCCAGATAATTCATTATTTTAATCGATAATTCCTGCTCCGGGTCATCAATTAGTTTGCATAAAAAGGGGTATGCTGCTTCGTTTGTTTGTTCCATTAATCGGTCACAAGCCCATTTGCGGACCTGGGGTCGTGAATGTTCGGTCAGATCAGCGTATTGGTTAAGGGTAAATACGGGTACGGGTTCACTAATATTCATTATTAACTGGCCCCCTGTAGTGTATTTATTTTTGTCAATTACTTATACCCCATTATAACCCGAGTTTCTCTCGGTATCAAAGCAGTAGATGGGAGAAGGTAAATTAATATATACTTAAAGGGGATAGGTGCACTTAGTAGAGAAAGGGCGAAATATTGATGCGTTTACTTACGGAACAAAGAGAACAGGAGATACTTTCTCCTTTTGCCGCTAAAAGTAGTCAGGCCCGAAGAGGCCGACCTGAAGTTAAACCATGTGATTTACGCACCAGTTTTCAGGTGGATCGTGATCGTATCATTCATTCTAAGGCCTTTC
>JAAYQE010000196.1 GCA_012519455.1 Syntrophomonadaceae bacterium | reverse complement strand
GACCTGGCAGGCCTGCCACACTTATAACATCGAAGCCTATCAAGTAGAACAACTGGTGCAGAAGTTGGGCTTGCCTTACTTGCATCTAGAAAGCGATTATTCGTCTTCGGATTTAGAGAGTCTGAAAGTGCGTATTGAAGCATTGCTAGAGATGGTTGAAAAATAAGCTTTAGAAATATGTATAACATCGTGGAGATGATGAAGGGGGTCCAGCAAAGTAATTAGTCTATAAAGAATAAGGGGGAAAATTATGTCCAAGGTTAAAGTGGAATTTATAAACACGTGCCCCTGCTGTGACGGCTATGGTGATGTTTTACGGGATTTAGCCGCTAAACATCCTGAGCAGATAGATTTAAAAATATACTACATGGGTAAGGATTTCGATTACCTGCCCAAATACGGGCCCATAAGCCGCGGAACTTTAATTGTCAATGAAAAGGAACGTTTTGATGAATTAAGCCGGAGGGTAATTGAAGGAGCAGTTAAGGTTGCTCTGGATAAAGTTAATGATTAAAGATTTTTTGCTGTCCTGCTGGCAGTTATTAAATATTAGTTCTTTCTGGTTGGTAGTCAGTTTTTTCCTTTGTGGGTTATTGCATGTAGTGCTGCGACCGGAGTTTTTGCAACAATCTCTAGGGAATACCAAATTATCTTCGCTAGTAAAAGCCACTATTTCTGGGATGCTTTTACCTATTTGTAGTTGTGGTGTGGTTCCTCTGGCTCTGAGTCTTTATTACTCGGGTGCTTATTTAGGACCTACGCTAGCGTTCTTAGTGGCTACCCCGATAATAAATCCCGCTGCCGTTTTACTAGCCTTGGCTCTTTTAGGCCCAAAACTGACCGTCATATATGTTATCACCGGGTTTATGCTGCCGATGATTATTGGAGTGATCGGTAACAAATTGGGGAAGAACGAATTGGTATCTCCAATGGCAGTAGCTATGGCGGAGGCTATGAAAAACGCACCAGCGGGGGCAGAAACTGGGGATTTTGCTGCAGTTAAGACTCCCTGGCCTAACAAGATTTACAGCGGTCTGGATTGGGCCGTTCGTAGCCTGGGATTACAGGTAAGCCGTTATGTTTTAGTGGGTATTTTATTTGCAGCCTTTTTACTGACCATTATTCCGGTAGCTTTTATTCAGGATTATTTAAGCAGTCCGGCCTTAATTTCTTTATTCGGAATTGTGATTCTGGGTACGGTTATGTATGTTTGTGCAGTTGGTCATATTCCTTTTATCGCCGCTATTGTCGCTGCCGGAGCAGCGCCAGGAGTAGCTATAACCTTTCTTTTGTCAGGAGTTGCGACTAATTTACCGGAACTATTCAGTATTTACAAACTGATTGGTAAGAGGACCGTAGTCATATATACGCTTACGGTAGTAGTTTTCGCTATCATAGTTGGTTATTTTACCAATTTTTTGTTGTTGCCGGGTTTTACTCCGGTTTTTGATTTAAGCCGCGCCCAGACCAGTATTGATTTAGCCAATAAAATGTCTCTGGCCGTTCCTGCTTGGGTGGAATATGTTTGTTCCCTTATTATCATTGCCATGGGTATTACCGCCTGGTGGCCGGTATGCCGGAAATGGTTTAGTAAATTTGGTCAGGAGGCTGCAAGTGCTTAGGAAGAAAAGAATTGCTCTAGTATTGCTGTGCTTACTTTGCATCGCCGGCTGTAGTGGAGAAAGCCGGGAAGAAGAAATCATTATAAGCATAGATACGAAGCATGCACTGTATGAGCACTTTTTAACTGCCTATAGTGATAGAAAGCCTCTGCTTACCGGAGTTAATGATATTAATAATGATGGGCTGGAAGATTTAATTGTAATTTATCAGGATACTGCTACAACTAACAAGATGATCGCCCTCTGGGAAGAGGGTGAGGAAGTAATTATTTCGGAACCGACACCGGCGCCGGTAGAGAATTACCGCATTGAGTGGCGGGATATTGATGATAAGGAGCCGATTGAATTAATCGTTTCCGGTTCCAAGGGGGTGAATGTGGGTTACGCCATTTATCGTTGGGAAAATGGTAAGTTCGTCAACCTCTTTGGCGACGGTATGGAAGATTGTTGCTAGTTTGGTAATAAGCAAGGATTGGGAGAAAAGGGAGTGT
>JAAYQE010000238.1 GCA_012519455.1 Syntrophomonadaceae bacterium | reverse complement strand
TGTTAGCGGTGAAGTGTTTGAGGCTAACAATATGACCTTCCTTGTCCAGTCCGTAAACAATGACCCTGCTACAAATGAATTAGCTTGGTTTGCGGTAACAGTGAACGCTATCCTTGGGCATTGGCGGTATGAAGAATATTATGATGATGATTTAAACCTTATCGAAGAATGGGTGGATAAGGGCGATATTCATGCTTATGGGGAGATCATTACCGCAGAAATGAGACAGCGTGATCCTGGGCTTCTTGAAGGTGCAAGGTATATTTTTCAATGCCCTAAGTCTGCCGGCATTCAGCTGCTTGATAGGATTGTTTACGAGGGCGAAAATTACAAGGTTGAATCTGTTGACCCGATAGCGATGCCGGGAATATCAAGAATTCAGGCTTCGATGGATACAAGACCATAAGGAGGCACTTATTATGTATCAAGAATATCTTGGTGAAAATTACCATAATGTTATTCGCAAGATTTTATTTGCTGATGAAAAGTTATGCCCTGATTCAATGATTGATGCTCCTATCAATATTGAGGCAATGAAAGGCATGCTTTCTCCCGCTATTCCGAAGTTGAAGGGGAAAGTGGATAGTGAACTCAAATTCAACCTTCTCTCCAAAATTGCGAGGTATTATCTTGCAGGGATATTGTGTATTCCCATTCAGAGCAGGATCAATGTTCCCCCGTTTAATATTCCAAAATATACCGGCAGAAACTGGGCGAAGAAGCAAAAGAAGTGCATTGAGAAGGGAAATAAAGATTTTGTGAGGTTGTTAAGATGGGAATAAAAACCAAAAGGAGGGTTTTATAATGTATGTTATTGCACTTGATCCTGCAATACCAGAATTTACTTCTGTGGTGATTGTGAGGGATAAAAAGGGCAGGGTGATCGAGAGGAAAAAGGGTGTTGGTTTAATGCCACACAATATTATTGCCATGATCGAAGATTTTAGATTGGATGGCAGTAAAGTAAAGGTGGTTGTCGATGTAACAGGGATTGGTGAAAAATGGGCAGATGAAATAGAAGCAAAACATGACAATGTGGAAAGAGTGTTTTTTTCTTTACCACAAAAAGTAAAAATGAACGCTCATTTAAAAAAATTGATTTCACAGGGTGTTATTCAACCCCCGAAAGAGGATTATTATTTCGCCTATTTGATGGCCTACTGGGATTACGATGCTATCGAAGTGAGTGTGTAGGATGGGAGTAAAATTCCAAAAAGACCAATGCCAAAAAGCATTTCAAGACCACATGATAAAATCTGTTAAGAAAATGCAGGACGCATATTTCAATGAAATACAATCTCACATGAGAACCCCGGAAGGTATGCAGGACTTGACTAAAGGGGATGTAGAGCTAATAGCTGGATGGATAACTGCTCAAGTGATAGGTGGCCCTTGGGCGATACTGGACTCCTTTGGTTCAGGTAGCTTGATGGATACCTCAAATCCTGCACTAACAGATTACCTTTTTAATACTGCTGCTGGCTGGAACCCTGCAAGGCATGACATGGCTATACGTGGCAGGCCCAAAGGAACGTATGTAGATTTCTTTGGCAAAACAAAGACAAGCACTGGTAGAAGGGAAGGGCAGGAATTGGAATCGTTCATC
>JAAYQE010000195.1 GCA_012519455.1 Syntrophomonadaceae bacterium | reverse complement strand
TTACTATTCTAACTGTTCTCCTCTCATTAATCGAGCATATTCCACCTTGAGACAGGCTTTCATTACCAGGGCTACACCGTTGTTCCTGGAAAACTCCGCTGCCTCTTGCTTGTCAGCCCCAAGCTGTAACCAGATTAACCGAGGTGGCTTTTTTAAAGACACTGCTTCCTGGACAATTGGCAGCACCTCTTCTCTCTGCCGGAAGATATCAACGATGTCAATCGGCACTTCCGGGGGAATGGTTTTCAAATTGGGGTAAGCCTTTTCCCCCAGCACCTTTGAAACAAAAGGATTAACCGGAATAATCCGGTACCCGGCTTGTTGTAAATAGGAGGCCACCTTAAAGCTGTCCCGGTTCGGATTATCGGACAACCCAACCACCGCGATGGACCGGGATTCCCGAAGAATCCCAAGTAATTCCTGCTGATTGAGATTACCAGTATCCATATTTTTTCCTCGCTTTCATTTTATAAGCCCTTAAAATCTTACTTTATCCTCAACATCCTCAACGCTAGTGGCTACCTTAAAACTCGGTTTTTCTTTATAATACTACAATTAAGCCGAAAAATTAATCTATTTTTATACGTTAACTTTTTGAGGTTAACCTAATTACATAGTCCAAAAAATAATTGACATATGCCCATATCTCATTGTAAAATAATTGTGGGCATATGCCCAATATAGGGACGGGTTGTATTTCTACCTCAATAAGTAGTTAGTATGTAAGTTATCGTTTAGGGGGGTGTTTTATTTGCCGGGCTTTGATGGAATTGGTCCAGCCGGTCGCAGGCGAATGACTGGCAGAGGAATGGGAAGATGTCGCCCTGTTTATAAAGCAGAAGAAATTTCAAGTTCAGATGAATCACTGTCGAGTGATCAAACTGGAACGGTCCAGGGAGTGATCAGGCGGTTCGGACGGGGCATGGGCATGGGTCAAGGTCGTAGGTTTGGTGCAGGACGGTGTGGTCGAAAAGGGCGGTAATGCTAGTCACTTATGGTGTTAGCGGATTTAGTTAGTTGTCGTTAGTTTAATGTTCATTTAGCAGCTGTCCTTAAATTTCAGAGGGCAGCTGCTTTTTTAACAAAAGTTACGATTGGGGAAAACAGACTGTCCTAAAAAGTTATTAAAATAGGAGGCGAATTATATGAAGATTGCTGTAAGTTGTTCCAGTAAAAACTTAGATAGCCCAGTTGACCGGCGATTTGGGAGAGCCGCTCATTTCTTAGTTTATGATTTAGATACAGATACGTTCGAGGTGGTAGACAATAAGCAAAATCTACAGGCTGCTCAAGGAGCGGGTATTCAATCAGCGCGTAACGTAGCTGATTCGGGAGCCAAGGCGGTTATTACCGGTAACGTGGGGCCGAATGCCTACCAAGCCTTAAATGCGGCGGGCATTGATATTTATTTAATGAAAAGTGGTACGGTTAAAGAAGCGATTGAGGAGTTTAAAAGTGGAAATTTAGCTAAATCCACCGGGGCCAATGTGGAGGGACACTGGGCGTAACGGACTTACTTAAGAGGAGAAAATAGTAATACGTTTTTACCACATTTTTGGGCCTTGAGCGTAGCGAAAGGAATGGTCATGATAATGAAAATAGCTATAGCTAGTGGTAAGGGGGGTACGGGGAAAACTACTATTGCCACCAATCTGGCCTATTATTTAGCCCATTTTACTGACCGTAACGTAACCCTACTGGATTGTGACGTGGAAGAACCAAATTGCCACCTGTTTTTGCAGCCAAAGTGGGGGAGCGTTTATCCTGTTTCGGTTCCGGTCCCGGAAGTAGATACGTCTAAGTGCAATGGGTGTGGAATTTGCTCGGATCTTTGTCAGTTTAGTGCTATCGTTTGTATAAATAACAACACCTTGACTTTTCCAGCCTTATGTCATGGGTGTGGCTTATGTACCCGGGTTTGTGCTCCAGGCGCGATCAAGGAGGTTCCGCGAGAGGTTGGGGTTGTGGAGATGGGCACGGCTTACGGAATAAATTTTGTGCATGGAAAACTGCGCATCGGAGAAGCAATGTCCCCGCCCTTGATTAAAGAAGTGAAGAAAAAACTTATTCCTTCGGGCGTAACCATAATCGATTCGCCTCCCGGGACATCTTGTCCAGTTATTGAAGCCAT
>JAAYQE010000194.1 GCA_012519455.1 Syntrophomonadaceae bacterium | reverse complement strand
CAGGTGGGACGTGGCCGGATTTACCTCCATAGGAATTCGCTCGGCGCCTGCTTCTAGCTTTAATAAGGCATTAGCTAGGCCAGCTGAACTCCCGGCAATCTCTGCGCCGGTAGCATCAGCCGTGTATTCACGGGAACGGGAAATAGCCATTTGAATAATCATGGCCGCAATAGGAGCCACCAAAGCCATGGCCAACCCCGCGATCAAACCCACGCCTCCTTCATCGTCATCGCCGCCCCCCAAGCCGAAGATCGCTGCCCATTGAAAAACATTAGCGATCATGGTTATGGCTCCGGCCAGAGTGGCCGCAATGGTGCCCACTAGGACATCACGATTTTTAACGTGGGCCAGTTCATGAGCCAAAACCCCTTCCAATTCCTTTGGATGTAATAAACGCATAATACCTTCGGTCACCGCTACCGCCGCGTGTTCTGGATTGCGACCCGTAGCAAAAGCATTCGGCTGAGATGACGGGGTTATATAAAGTTTCGGCATGGGTAACCCGGCCCGTTGTCTGAGCCGGCGTACCATGGCATACAATTCCGGAGCTTGCTGTTCCGAAACCGGATAAGAACGGGTCATCTTAATAGCAATGGAATCACTTTTGTAGTACCCAAAAATGTTCATAGCCATGGCAATAAAGAAAAATAGCATGGCGCCGGATCGGCCGGCCAGTGCGTTTCCCATTAAAACTAATAAAACCGTAAGGCCCCCCATAAGCAGCCATACTTTTAGTCGATTCATGCGCTTTCCGCCCTTTCTAAATAAAAAACTTTTACCCTGCGGCTTATCTCGCGGCGCAACGGGGTAGCGAAGGAAAATTATCATCCTTCCTTAATTATAAATAGTATACTATATCCGTTTTCTAGTGTACAGCTCTGGAAACGTTTCCTTTGTTTATCTAACGTTATTAGGCGGTTGGAGCCCTCTTCAGTTAGAGGTTCATCGTTGGATCTAGGTTATCGATCGTTCCTCTTTCTTATGATGCTAAACGATTACTTATCGTAAAAGGAAGCCGGACCCCTTGTTTTAAAGCTTGTTTGGTTATGGACTTAACCCCGCTAGTTACGTTCAGATAGAAGGTCTTCTCCATCGGATAAGCGTATAGCGGTTCCACTTCTAAAATCTGGCCCGAAGCAATAAAGCGCACCGGGAAAGTGTAGTCTTCTTCATCCGTTACATAGATATTTTCCTCCGTTAGAGAAGTTTGATTAACCTCCTGATTAAAGGTAATTCTCCAGGTTTTTGCAGGATAAACGGTTTTCGGCTCCCACAATTTTAAATTCAAGGGTTCGCTTTTCTGGGCCGAAGGGTAAACGACAACGGAGCAGTTGGCCGTTCTTTGACCATTCTCGGTAATAACCGTAATTTCGGCGTTACCTGGACCTACCGCTTCAATTTGACCGTTTACTACCGTCACCACCGCCGGATTACTAGATTCCCAAAAAACGTTTTGGTTCGTCGCGTTGGCCGGTACAACGGTTGCAAACAGTCGGCCCGCACTCCCTGAACGCAGGGTTATTTGGGTTTGATCTAAAATAACCTCGGTTACGGGAACGGTAGAAGATCCCACGAAAATACGGTCAACCGTTCCCCGGTCATGGTCTTTATAAGTCAACCAACCGTCCACTAAAGACAGTTCTACGGAATGGACTTCATTCAAAGCACTTCTTTCGGTGCCATCCGTCTTAATCTTAAATAGATATCCACCCCAGGAATAATTGCTATAATAAATCCAATCTCCATCTACAATGAGGTAGTAGGGTACATCCTCACTGAGCTTAGTTTTTCCCGTTCCCTTTAAGGAGATTTTATATAATTTATTGTAATCCGCTTCATTCCGATAGAAAAAGTAACCATTATCGAATACCGCTTCCGCCATTTCCTGAAAGTATAAATAAGTACTCTGGTCCGCTTGCGGGTAATCTGAGGCGGTCCAGGTATGATCTTTTTCCATAACCGAATCGGGAAGGTTAAAGTAAGTGTAACGCACCCGATTTGGTACGTCCGGTACCGGGTCATCCCAAGTTACATCTAAATGATACCAGAACCCGTCTATTTTCACTAAATTCCAGGCGTGGCTTTCCCCTTTTCCCTCTCCTATTACGCGTAGGGCTTCAATACCCACTTGGTTAAGCAGTAGCTTCATGGCTTTAGCATAACCATCGCAGACCGCAATTCCGTCAATTAGGCAGCCGTAGGCTTCATAGGAAAGCTCGGGAATAGTATTGTTTTTTAGATTCTCGTAATCGTAAGCCGTGTTTAAGACCAGGTAATTATGTAAAGCAAGTTCTTTTTCTAGTTCGCACATATTTGACTTAATCGCTGAACCTAAAATGGAGGCAATCTTTTGGTTTAATACGGTGACCATTGATTCAATTTGATCTTTAGGGTATTTGTATTTAAATTCCAGCCGGCCATTGGACCAGTAATAGCTGTTTTCATGGGTAAAATAAAAAATTTCCGGATGGTCATTTAATACCTTG